>CAYJCS010000030.1:0-12237 GCA_964368715.1 uncultured Bacteroidaceae bacterium
CGTTGTATTACGCACATAGTTTGTACATCAACGAGGTGCTTGCAACAGGTATCACTATTCCAAACAATGTAATAAGCATAGGCGATGATGCATTCAGTGGTTGCACAAGTTTGACCTCAATTACCATCTCGAGCAGTGTGACAAGTATAGGCTATGATGCATTCTGGGGTTGCACCAGTTTAACCTCTATTACATTTCCAAACGGTGTGACGAGCATAGGCGGTTATGCATTCTATGGTTGTGCAGGATTGACCTCAATAACAATTCCAAGCAGTGTAACAAGCATAGGTGATTGGGTATTCTACGATTGCACAGCTTTAACTTCAATCACGTTTGCGGATACGACTACTTGGTATCGCACAACTGATAGTTCTAACTGGAAATACAAAACAGGCGGTACGCAAACTGATGTGACAAATGCGTCCACAAACGCAACTTATTTCAAGCTGTATTATTATGATTATTACTGGTACAAGCGATAGGGGTCCCTAGGCTATTGCATATACCAATACGCGATTGATTTACAAAAGATAATCAAATTAAACCGAACTTATTTAAGCTCTAAATTGTGGTAAAGAAAACTATCCGAATCCTTTTTCAATTAATGAGTTCGGATAGCGTGACTGTGGTGGGCTTTTTTTTGCCAAATCTCTCTAAACGGAAGCTACGATAAGCACCAACAAAACGGCAATATATTTATTATGTATCTTTAGTAAATCGTCCCAATTCGTCGTGCGATCTTTCATAGTCAGGTTCAATACGTAATGTATCAAATATGATTCCAGATATTCCGTTTACAAAAATATATTTAAGATTCATGTTAGACAAATGAGGTGGTAAAACAAAAGCCGCATCTGAACCTAGGTTCAAATGCGACTGCTTGTGGCGGAGAAGGAGAGATTCGATTTCTCAAAATCATTTTTTAGGAATATAATCATTTTTTTATCGTTTTAATATGGTACAATATCAATATAGTGCCAAAGGGTGGTTCTCAAAATGAAAAAGAAGAAAATCGCTATAATTGTAGCTAGTGTTATCTGTGCTGTTTTTGTTGTCGCCATCGTTTTGGGTGTATATTTTTTTACAAAGCCGAAAAGTATGGATGATTTAATAAAAGATCTTGACAAAAAATACACTAATCTAGATGATTTTGAATTGGAAGCACCTTTTGACACATCAAGATTAAATGATTACAGACTTGCGTCAATTTCTTCCTCTTCACATATGGGTATTGACTTCTTTGGAAATAGCGGGGTATCTTCTATCCCCTTTTTATCGATGGTAGACGGTGTTGTTACGAATGTCGAACCTTGGGTTATGGAAAACCAGGGCGGATTTGATAACTGGGCTTATCGTATATTCATCACCATAAATTCCAAATACATGATTTTATTGAATTTTGAAACCTTCGGGCATACCGATGAAGTAAAACGACAACAGGAAGAAAATCTTTTTGTAAAAAAAGGCGATTTGATAAAAAAAGGAGATACTATCGGCAATTTAATTATAGGCAGTGAATATGCGCATGTGCATTACAGTCTAAAACTTTTAAATGTTCTGGATACTGAAAGTTGGTTGGTGCCGGAGCCCTTTTTTAGCGATACCGCGGTGGGCTTAATAAACACTGTATTCGGATATGAAGCAATAATGAGATAAATAATAATTAAGTCAATTTTTCTACACAGTTTGTTTTCTATTGACTTCACACGCTTGTTTGCAAGCAAAACGCGCGACCGCTCCTTTGTATTTTTACCTTCCCTCTTGGCGAGTTTCCCTCTGCGCTTATAGATATCACTATTCCTCTGCGCTTATGCGCCCTAGCGGGCGCAATGCGCATCGGTCACAAGTACGAGCCTATGCCCCACCACGATGGCACTTTTTCGCACTGCTTTTTCTATTGTACTTCATGCGCTTATTTGCAAGCAAGCGGCGAAGCCCCTCTCGGTTTGCCCCCGCGGTTTCGCATCGCCGCCTTGCTTTTGTTTAGGCGGTTTCCATTTCGTTCCGTTTACCCTGTTTAGTCTCGCGTGTCCTTGTCTCGGCGCCGCGCAGCGGCAACGACTTGTTCAAGACAAGGACACGCGAGACAATCAAGGAGTATCTATGTCTTGTTATAATACCCCGTCTTTGGGCGTGACATCGAAGTGTTCAGCGATGGCTTTCAGTTGGTCGTCGGAAATTAGGTTAAGACGAGTATGACCTTCGGCAAGCATATAAATTTGCGCGGCCTTTTCAACCGTTTCGATAAGCCCGAAAGTTTCGTCCAAATCCTTGCCCGCGCCGTATATACCGTGATTAGTCCAGACAACTAGGCGGTATTCCTGCATCTTTTTTGCGGTTGCTTCGCCGATTTCTTTCGTGCCACAAACCATCCAAGGCAAAATACCAATACCGTCGGGAAACACTACTATGCTTTCGGTATTGATTTGCCACAACCTATGAGTAAAGTCGTTTTCATCGATTGGACAAACCGTATTCATAGCAATGGTGTAGGTCGGGTGCGTATGCATTATCACGCGGTTATCAGGATTAATTTTAAGCCTTGCAATATGGCTCATAAGGTGAGCTGGTAATTCACTTGTAAACCTACCGCCGTCCTTATATCCCCAAAGCAATTCAACGCTTTTGCCGTCCTTTGCAATGCGGATTATTCCGAGATTGGTTTCGGGGTCGTCCTCAACGTTTTTGAAATATTTACCCGTGCCTGTTACAATGAAATACCTGTCGGCAAGCTCCTGCGCGTCAAAATTGACGGGTAAAACGCGGATTAATTTTGTCGTGTCAAGATATTCGGCGACTTGTTTTTCATCAAGCATAACAGAGATATTGCCGCCGTTGCGCTCGTCCCAACCCAAGCGATACATATTGCTTGCCGTTTTGCAAACCTCTTTCAAAAATGGTGCGTCTAATATATTTTTCATCGTTTTGACAAAACCTCCGTCTCGTACTTTTGTATAGCGGGCAGATATTTTTCCTCAACGCCACACATTTTCAAATACTCCTTCCAAACGTCGCCAAGCGGGAAGGTTTTCATTTCCTCATTTAAATACATAAGCTCGGTAAACTTTGCTTCGTCCTGCAATTTTTTCATTTGTTCGTTCGGCAAAAGCAACGCGTACAGAAGTGCCTTGTGCATATTTCTGTCGCCCGTAACCCAGGCCGAAATACGGTTGATGGACGCATCAAAATAATCAAGGCCAATCAGCACCTTTTCGGTGGCGTCATTGCGTACGATTTCCTTGGCGATTTCTTTTAGTTCATCCTCAAACAACACGACGTGGTCGCTGTCCCATCTAACGCCGCGAGTAACGTGCAAGGCAACCTTATCGTAAAAGGCGAGCAGCGACGGAATTTTGTCGGAGACTGTCTCGGTCGGATGATAATGACCATTGTCCAACAGGCAGCAAAGACCGTTTAATGCCGCGTAATTCATATAAAATTCGCTATTGCCTACGGTGAAACTTTCCATTCCTATTCCGAACACCTTGCTTTCTACAGCGTCTACGATATATTCTTTTGGACATTTTACAGCGTATATCTCGTCAAGGCTTTCTTTCAAACGCAAACGGGGCGTAAGCCTGTCGGCAGGCACGTCCTTGAAACCATCGGCAATCCAAAGATTATTTAAGCACGGCGAGCCTTGTCGTTTTCCTATTTCGGCGGCGATTTTACGGCAAGCCTTAACGTGTGCTATCCAGTATTCACGCGTAGCCTTATCGGGGCTCGATAATGTCAAATTATCCTTTACCATAGGATTGGAAAACATAGTGGGATTAAAATCGATATGTATTCCCTTGGGCAACGCCCAATCAAGCCACGGTTCAAATTCCTTGATTGTGAGTTTATCCAATTCCACAGACTTATCGCTGACCGCATAAATTGCGTGAAGATTTAATCTTTTTTTGCCGGGGATAAGCGAGAAAGCAAAATCAAGGTCTTGTTTCAATTCCTCAAAACTCCTAGCGCGTCCCGGATATTTGCCAGTGGTTTGAATACCGCCCGAAAGAGACTTGTTGCCTATAAAACCGATAACGTCGTCGCCCTGCCAGCAGTGCAGAGATATTGGAATATTTTTCAACATTGAGATTGCTTTATCGGTATCGACGCCGATTGCCGCATACATTTTTTTAGTTTCTTCGTATCTAGTCATTTTTTACCTCATTTGGGTTTTCAAATTTCCTATAGCCGTGGCCTCAATAGGCAGCGGGATTACGGTTTTGCCCGTCAATGCGGCGGTATAGTCGTTGATATTCGTATTCTTTGCGCCGCCGCCAACTATGTATATCGTGTTATATTTTACGCCTGTAATCATTTGCATTTCAGCTATAGTTTTTTGATATTCTGCAGCAAGCGACAAGTACACCGTATTAATGATATCCGCTTGTGTTTCAGGCGGTGTAATACCTTTTTGAGCATACCATTTTTTTATTGCTTTACTCATCTTATCGGGCGCGATAAAAGTATTATCGTTCACATCAAATACTTTATTGTATTTGCTTGTCCGTGCAATCGCCTGCATTTCCGAGAAGTCAAGCCCGAATTCCTGTTGCAGTTTGACATTTAGCCACAACCCCGTTATGTTTTTCAGAAAACGGAAATAGCCAACGCCGCCTTCGTTTGTGAAGTTAGCGTGCCGACCTGCATTTGTTATTACGGCATTTGCAAGTTTCGTACCGATAAGCGACCAAGTCCCACTTGAAATAAGTATGGAATTGTCGTCGGTATCCACCGCTTCGAATGCACTTGCGGTATCGTGGGACGGGCAGAGTTTTACCGTCGTTTGACCACCTAACTCCGCGGCAATATCGTCAGTCAATGCGCCCACAGTTTCTCCGGGCACATAAAGCATTGGGAACAACTTTGTAGGAAGATGCAAGGCTTTTATTATTTCACCGTCGAATTCTTTTTTATACGCGTTGACCAATCCAGTTGTTGTGGCATTTGTGTATTCTTTTTTAATGACACCAGTTAGCTTATAGTTTATATATTCGGGCAGCATCAAAAAATGCGCCGCGTTTTTCAGTCTGCCTTCGGTCATATCGGCGTAAAGTTGATAAACCGAATTAAAGGGTTGAAATTGTATTCCGGTGCGCGAATAAAGGTACTTAAACAGAGTCGTTTCGTGCACTTGCGCGATTGCATTTTGCGTGCGGCTATCCCGATAAGCGTAGCAAGGATATATCTCTTTGCCATCGTTATCTATCAATACGTAATCAACGCCGAAAGTATCAACCGCTATTCTTTCGATTGCGTCATATTCCGCAAACGCAACTTTAATGCCGTGTTTTACTTCATTAAGCAGTCTTTCGATATTCCAAACCAAATGACGGTCTTTTTCTTCGACACCGTTTTCAAAGCGGTAAACCTCACGGGTTGTTATTTCGCCGTTTTCGTTCCAACCGATAATATGCCGTCCGCTGGACGCACCTATATCTATCGCAAGATAGTATTTCATAGTTTGCACTCAAAGGTGTGTACGCCACCTTCTACGGTTTCGGATTTTCCGTCAGGCAAGGTTACCGTTGCGGTTGTTCCGTCGGGGACTGTTACGGCAAGCGTAAACACGTCGTTTTGTATTTTCCAATCGGAAACGATTGTACCGTACGGAGAAAGCGTTGATGCTTTTGCATATGTAAGCCCTCCGCCGATAATCGGTTTTACGTTGAAAGTTTTATATCCGCCGCTTGTCGCTTCGATGCCTGCAATCCTTCTATATAACCAATCTCCGACCGCGCCGTTCGCGTAATGGTTAAACGATACCATTCCGCCGCCCGATGCATCGTCGTCCTTTTTGCCTGTTAAATCGCCAATGTTTACTGTGCCGTCAGGGCGCAAAGCATCCCACCTTTCCCAAATAGTAGTACCGCCTGACTTAACCTCATATAACCAAGAAGGACAGGTATCCTGCAAAAGCACTTTATATGCGACGTCGGCGTATCCGTTATCAGAAAGCGCAAACAACAAATACGGTGTACCCGTAAATCCCGTGGAAAGATGATAGTCGGATTTTTTAAGTAACTCTACCAAATTCGCAGCCATTGCCTTTTTGATATTTTCGTCAGCCATATCAAAGTACAAAGGCAAAACGTAAGCCGTTTGGAACTCTTTTTTGAGTTTTCCTTTTCCTTCCGTAAAGCGTCTGACGTATGCTTCACAAATCTCTTTGCGAAGTTTCAGATAGTATTCCTTATCAGTCGGTTTATCGAGAATTTCAGCGATTTCTGCACCAATTCTACAGGAATTAGCAAAGTATGCCGTTCCGACCCATCTGCCTTTGAGCACCCACTGCACTGCGGATTCACCGGGAGCGCACCAATCGCCGAAATGATACAACAGCGTCCAAATTCTTCGGGATGTTTTTCCTATGCTCAAAAACTCCGCCCAGCGTTTTACAGAGCCCAAAAATTTGACTATGACTGGGTATTGACGCGCAAGCAACTCTTTGTCGCCCCTTGCAAGATATTCCGCCCAAGGCACCAGTACACAACTGTCACCCCAACAAGACATCGTCAAAACGGGCCAACCGTCGCCGAGCTTGGGTATTACCATAGGAATACCGCCTGCCTTGCTTTGTTCTTTTTTCATATCGAGCAACCACTTATCAAAAAACTTGCTCGTATCAAAGTTGAAACATGCGGTGGAAGCAAAAACAGAAATATCTCCCGTCCAGCCCATTCTCTCGTCGCGTTGCGGGCAATCTGTGGGTATATCCACAAAGTTGGATTTGCCACCCCACTTGATATTACTTTGTAATTTATTTATATCTTCGTTGCTACACTCAAACGAACCGATTTCCTGAATGTCCGAGTATAGTGCGATGCCTTCAATTTCAATGTTTTCGGGTTTGATTCCGCTAACGCCGATATATCTGAAACCCATATACGTCATAGTGGGCGAATATTCTTGCTCACCGTCTTTGCAGATATACGTTGCCGTCGCTTTAGCAGAGCGTAAGGATTTTATAAACAGTTCGTCGTTTAGCAAAACCTCTGCGTGACGAATCACTATTTTTTGTCCGAGTTCGCCGTATATTTTTGCCGAAATCACACCCGCAAAATTTTGACCGAAGTCGTATATTTCTTCGCCGGATTTTGCCGTAAAATGAGAAATGGGTTTTAAGCATTCGTGGGCAATAACGGGTGCGCCGTATTGTTCGTAGAGTTTTGTGGTTTCTTTGATGTTTGTAATTTCCGCATTTCTGTAATCAGACGCAGTTATTGCGGCGGTTGCGTCAAAGGTTTCGCCGTTATACCAATCGGCATATACGAAACATCCTTTCTCCGTGACCTTCCACGACGTATCGGTTGCTACGATTTCGATAGCGCCGTCTTCATACTCTATTTCTATTTCAGCAAGAAAAGCTTGCCTATCCGCATATAACTTGTTTTTGCACGCATAGGTAAATCTGCCGACTGCCCAGCCACCGCCAACTACGGCAGAAAGCACCGAGTTGCTACCGATTAAATCGGTAACGTCGTGTTTTTGATATTGTAATTGGTGCTCATATGAAGTGAAGCCCGGCGCGAAATACTCGTTCCCGACCTTCTTCCCGTCAATAAAAAACTGATAGATTCCAACGGCGCTTGCAAAGAGAGTAGCCCGTTTTATAGGCTTCTCTGTCAAAAGGGTTTTCTCAAACGTCATAGGAGTAGGGGACTCTTTATCCTCTACGACATATGACAAGTCCGTAATCCATTGTGCTTTCCATTCTCTTTCTATCATAATAGACCTCTAAAATAATTATAGTTTATGCGGGGCGTTTTTTCAACGCCCCACACATATATTGTTTATGCTTGTACGGGAGCCGTAGCTGTAAGTGTAAACGGTAACGTGCCCATTTGAGGGATAACGCAATCTACTTGCTCTGAAGTGTAAACGATATTGCCGGGGTTAGATGCAAAATCGAAGGTTATTGTATAAGTATCCTTTGCAAGCACATCTGCCGTATCGGTTACAACGGTAAGGTTCATGCCAACATAACCATTCATTGCCCAAGTTCCGCTTGCTGTTTCGGTATATGCGCCGCCGTCATAATAACTGATGGAAAGTTTCCAATTATTATCGGTAAGCAGTTCTATTTTTGCACTTTGCCCGCCGGCGGTTGAACCTGTCATAGTTAATTGCACGGTAGCCGCAGGTTTTTCTACATTACAGAATTCAAAAGCGAGAGCTCCGATTTGCGGAACAGTACATGTTATATCACAGGTGTAAACGATATTTGCAACATCTGTTGCATCTATTGCTACGCTAACCGTATCGGTAGAAATAACATCTGCAGAGTCCGTCACAACGGTAAGAGTGATTGCGGAGGTGCCGTTCATTGCCCAAGTTCCGCTTGCAGTTTCGGTATAAGCGCCGCCGTCATAGTAGCTGATGGATAGTTTCCAAGTGTTGTCGGTAAGCAATTCTATTTTTGATTTTTGCCCACCGTCAACTTTTGCATTCATCGTAAGCTGAACGGTAGCCTCTTGAGGTCCATCACCGTCGTCGGGTTTTCCATCCTCTTTCTTATCACCGACTTTGTTTGCGACTGGGTCCAATACAAAATTAACCGTGTTTGCACTGGGAATCTTTACACCGATTTCATATTTGCCACCATTTGCGTTGTATTCTTTTGCGACACCGCTTTCTGCATCCGCTAAAGAGGTAGGGTTATCGGCTGTCGTATCCCAAGTAGCGGTAAGCGTCAAAGTGTTCTTCGTTTCATCCAGCGCCCAGCTTCCTTTTAACCAAGTCGAATAACCATCGCCGGAATCAACTTGAACATAGAAAACATATCCATACAATTCGTTCTCAACTTTTTCGGCGGGCTCGTCTTTATACTCAAAAGAAATATATGCTTTTCCTACACCAGCCCAAAAGGTTTTCACTTCCGTCACATAAACGGCGCCTTCTGCGATTTCCGGTTTTTTGTTGCATGCAGTAAACATACTCGCAGACAAAACGACAACCAAAATGCAGATAATTGCAACTACAATCCTCTTTGTTTTCATATTTCCTCCATATAATTAGGGTTAAGCCCCTATTGTTTTTTGAATTTTATCCCTGTATATAGACGTCTTTTCGCACAATACCTGCCAGTCAGTTTCCGCTATTTCATTGCGTTCGTCACGTCTTACCTTTTGCTCGGGTGTCATCTTTGCTTCATGCCGAGCTTCACGCAGTTTCGCTTTTTCGTCGGCTTTCTGTTGTTTTAATGTCAGTTTTTCCTCTTTTTCAGCGGCTTTGACTTTTGCGGCAGCAACCTTTGCCAAGTGTTTTTCTAATTCGATATTATAGTCAAGATGCTTTTTATCGCATTTAGCGCGGAGTTCTTCTTGGAATGCATCTTCCGCTTCAATATCAAGCCTTGCTTGCTCCTGTTCTGCGCGGATATCGGGAGCAATCCATTCTTCACCCTTACTTTCACATTCGGTTTTTTGCATTATTAGAATGGCTTCTTGTTTTTGCTTTATGGTTTTCTCTACCGTAAGGAAACCAAGTAGCGCCGCAAGGATTATTCCTGTAAATACTTCAAGTCCGACAAACGCGAAGATTAAGAAGTTAGATACACCTTCGTTTTGTAAAAACGATATAGTATAAGTGCCGTTTGCGTTTTCAAAAGAACGCTGCACGGTTGTTCCTAGTTCTGCAAGTTTTGCCGATAACTGGTCTGCGGAAACCACCATCGGCTCAACGTAGCCGTTCTTGCTAAGCATCAAGTTGAAAATACCAGTGCAGACTCCAACCATTGCAACGGCAATAATGCTGTATATCGACATTGCAAGGCCATCGCACCTAATTCCCGTTTTCCACTCTATATGGTCAAGGGTATCGGCAAATAAGGACATAAAAATGTAGGCACTTGGTAAACCTCCGATATTTTTGACAAACTGACCGAATAGGACTACACCCATATTTGCAGGTGCTGTCCAGCAAATCATGCTACCTATAGCATAAAGTATAAAACCTGCCAATGTAACGTTGCGCCGTCCGAATCGTTTAGCAAGCGGCCAAACAAGGAAGATGCCGATGCCCATAGGAATACCGCCAATAACGGAAATTAACATCATTGTTACGCCGTCATTGTATTGTCCCAAAACGTAGTTGGCATAGTAAACACCGCCGATATTTTTAAAGCAAGTACCAATGGTATAGATTAAAAAATAGAAGAGAATGAGAAGCATATACTTATCCGTAAAAACTATTTTCAGTTGTAGCCCATACGGAATTTTTTTTGGCTGCGGCATGTCAATTGTTTCTAAGGTTATGCGCTCTTTGGTATAGTAGTATTCCAAGAAGGTAAGCGGCAGAGCGATAATTGATAATATGCTCATAACCAAAATCCATAAACTCTTGTCCGCACCGATTGCCGACATAATAAACGGTACTGCAAGTGCGCCTATCATACCGCTCATCATTATGGTGGATATTTGATTAAACACAGACAAAGAACCTCTCTGCATAGTGTTCCTCGTAGAGAGAGGCACCATCAGGTTATGGCTCATATTATAAATCGTATAGGCAATCGAATAGAACAGATTATATGAGAGCATTACCCAAACAACCTGTAAAGTTTCGCTACCCGAAGGAACGACAAACAATAATATACCTGATATCGTCAGCAACGGAGCCGACAAAAGCAACCAAGGCCTTGCTTTCCCTTGCTTGCTTTTTGTTCTGTCGATAATATAACCCATCAATACGTTCGTACAAGCATCAATAATCTTTGACACTATCGGGAAAATAGTCAAGAACAATCCGCCCCATACGCTTGTCAACTTAAGTACGTCGGTATAGTAAACGTTCAGCCACGTTGCAAGAATAGCATTAAGAAGTAATGCGCCCGCCGGGCCTAACAGATAACCGAGCCATTGCTCTTTTGCGGTGACGTTCTTTGAACGTATCCGTGAATTAAATATGTTGTTTTTCTCCAATGTATTTTGTAATGCTTGCATAGTATTCTCCCATACGTTTCTAATATTATAGTACCACGAACAATATGGTAAAACAACGACCATATATGTCGATTTTAGTATCCGTATTTGACATTCATTGTTTTTTGGGGTATTATAACAGTATGGAATACGATTTTTTAGAAAAGTTAACGCAAATCAGCGATGAAGAGAACGAGATATTGGAACATAGCAAAGGGATAAAACAATCTCTATATACTACCTCTCGCAATTTTATTATCCAAGGGACAAATTTGCTGAAAGATAAGCCGATAGATATTAGATTACACACGCGATTCGCCGATTTTCCTTTACACGGTCACGATTATATGGAAATTATGTACGTCTATAACGGCACGATTACGCACCATATGAGCGGTGAAACCATAGTTCTGCAAAAAGGCGATATCCTTTTTATGAACCGTCATATTCAGCATTCTATCGATTACGCGAAAACCGATGATATCGGTATAAACTTTATTCTATCGGATAATTTTCTACACTCTGTTTGGAACAATTTACAATCGGACGATTTACTGGCAAAATTCATTTCGGAAAACTTCAAGCAAAACGGCAATCCAGAGTATTTGCAATTCAGAATAGGCGGAGTTTTCCCAATTCGCAACCTGCTGGATAACCTCGTGTATTCGTTAAGCGGCGACCACCGTTCAGATTACTCGATATTGCCACAGGCTGTCTCTCTTTTATTAGGGTATATATCTTTATACAAAGAAACATTAATTAACGATACATATAACCTCACAAAAGACGAGCGGCAGAAGCGTGAAATAACAAACTATATCACCGGAAATTATAGAACGGCAACCCTACACGAATTAGCCGATATAATGAATTTCAGCGACGAATATTTGAGCCGCCACATTTCCGAATTGTTCGGCAAGAATTTTCGCACGATACTATTGGAGCAGCGTATGCTTATCGCAGAAAAATTACTGCTCACAACCTCAATGGATGTAACCGATATAATAACCGCCGTCGGCTACGAAAACAAGAGTTACTTTCATCGTATTTTTTTAGCTCAACACGGCACAACTCCACATAAATGGCGGTCAATTCCCAAAGTATAATAAATAAGACGAACTTTTCGAAAGAGAAGTTCGTCTTATTTAACTATGGTGGGGTTGAATAGGCTCGAACTATCGACCTCGCGCTTATCAGGCGCGTGCTCTAACCAACTGAGCTACAACCCCTTGGATATGGTGCTTATGCAACAAGTGCTTTAAACATTGGTGGAGATGCACGGATTCGAACCGAGGACCTCTTGAATGCAAATCAAGCGCTC
>CAYJCS010000031.1:0-11914 GCA_964368715.1 uncultured Bacteroidaceae bacterium
GCTTTAACCCTAGTGTTTAGTAGTGTTTCTTTGATTTTTTCGAAGTCAAAGTTAGGCGTTTTTGAGCCGTTTTTTTCGGTATTTTCTAAAAGTTCAACGCATTTATAAGAAATTCCAAAATCCTTGAGCGAACCGATACCGTCACCGGATATAACGTCAGTCAAAGTGTCGTAAGGTGCGCCCGAAACCGAAAGCAGCATATCACCGGGTCTTAGCACTCCAAAAAGCATCAGCGTCAAAGCATGCGTACCCGATGCAATCATAGGAGAAACGAGAGCAGATTCGGCATTGAAAATGTCGGCATAAACTCTGTTTAGTGCATCGCGCCCGATGTCATCATAGCCGTAACCCGCCGTTCCGCACATATGGCGTGCCTGTATATCGTTTTTTCTAAACGCATTTAATACTTTTTCTTGATTAAAAAGTGCGATTTCGTCCAGTCGGGCAAATTGCTCCGATAGTTCAGCTTCACATATTTTAACAAAGTTTTTCACTTCATTTTGCTTAATCATTTCGATTTTTCTCCAAAAGTATTCTCGTTTAAACCATTTTTCGTAATACTTGCTGCTTTTATAAACATTGTGTGATAATCAAAGACCCTTTTTATGCTCGCAATCATTTACTTTCACTTTCGATTCTTCGAACTTCAATTTGTTCAAGCAGATAATTTAGTGCGGCATCTTTTTCTTCACAGTCAAACCATTTTACAAACGGATAGCGTCTAAACCAAGTTAACTGTCGTTTTGCATAGTTGCGGGTATCTTGTTTTATTTTTTCCTTTATAGATTCGATTATTTCCGGCGAAATTATCGTTTTGACTTTGCCGTCTGCTTCCAATACAGAGTGCGGACAGTCACGAAATTCTTTATATCCGATTGCCTGCATGCTTTGGCAGTCAAACCTCCCGACAGAAAAAACTTCGTCAACAAGCCCACATTCAAACATTTTATCAACTCGCAAATTGATTTTCTCATACAACTTGGCGCGGTCGGTGTTCAAACCAACCATAATAACGTCGGGCTGAGGGCGTGTATCGACGTTTTCAGACATCGGTTTACCGGAGTCAATCACGATTTCAAGAGCGCGCAAAATGCGTTTGGTGTCATTTGTGTGCAATCTTTCTGCCGTTTTTGGATCAAGCATTTTTAGCCGTTCGTGCATATATTCGGCACCGTATTCTTTCAGTTCCGCATCCAATTCTGCCCTTAAATCAGCATTTGAACTCGTTGAAGAAAAACTGAGAGGATATAGCAAAGCTTCAAAATACAGCCCCGTGCCGCCGACGACAATCGGCAGTTTGCCTTCTTTTAGCGCGTCATCAATGCATTTTTTTGCATCAACGGCAAACTGCGCCACAGAATATTCTCCCGTTGGCGGCAAAATGTCAATCAAACGGTATTCAACATCTTGCATTTTTTCGACGCTGTCTTTAGCCGTGCCAATATTAAGTCCTTTATATATCTGCATGCTGTCGGCAGAAATAATAACGCCACCGCAGATTTTTGCAAGTTTGAACGCTAAATCAGATTTCCCGGACGCTGTCGGTCCGACAATATAAACAGGCTCATGGGATTTTTTTTCGCCAAAGTTAAAGCATCCGACCGAATATTCTTTTTCATTCGACGCTTTAGCGTCCGAATTCGCTTTATCGTTCGTTAAGGTTTTGTCGTCCGCGATTTTATTTTCTGTGAAGTTTAATTGCATTACTATCAATTTCTCTGCTTTTCAATTTACGTTTGCACCCCAAATTTTTGTATTCTTCGCAGTTAAATACAATAATTTGAAATTCCGGAGCGTTTCAGCGCGACTGTTAAATTTTTGCCTGCGTTTTTTTCTACGCACAAAGTATACTAAACTATCCTTTTGAAGAGTTTTTCTATATCGGTGCGTTTTAGGGCGACGACGCAAGGTCTGCCGTGCGGACATTTGCTTGGAAGTTTTCCGTCGGCTGATACAACACCCTGTAATACGTTTTCTATTTGTCCGCGCGTTAAAGAGTTCCCACCCTTTATCGCCGCTTTGCACGCTTGCTGACATAAAGTGTCTTTCAAAACGTCTTTAAGTGCCAATTTTACGTCACCTAAGCGGTTGTTGAAAATTTCTCCCAAAAATACTTTGAAATCAATTTTTTCAAGCGGCACGGGTACGGCATAGAACACAGCATAATCGGCTGTTTTTTCTATATCAAACCCCATATCTTTAAGAGTCGGCAAAATGCTCGCCAAATATTCCGATTCCGATGCGCTTAACGCGTATTTATATGGAATTAACAGAGGTTGAGAAAATTCTGCAGTGATTTTTTGAGAGATTTTGTCATATAAAACGCGCTCATGAGCGGCGTGTTGGTCAATAACGTAGACCAAATCGTCGCGCTCGACAACAATATAGGTATCGAAAATTTGACCGATTATTTTGCCGTCGAAAAGTCGGATATCGTCGTTATAACTATTCGCAAAATCCTTGTTGTCTAAATCCGAGCAGGGTATATCGTTGTTCTTTTTGCATATTTCGTAGCTCGTTTGACCCAACGCAAATCCGTTTGATTTTCCAAAATAACGAGACCTTTGCGAGTAATTGTCAAAGTTATTTTCGTTGTTGGTATCACATATAAAATCGGATTGAACAGCATTTTCTACGTTGTTTTTGCTATCAGGCAAAATATCCGATTTAGCGGCAGATTGAAATTTCGAGGGGAATTCTTCAAAGCCGATATTTGTTGTTGTCGCTCTTCCCGTACGGTCAAATTGAAATAACTTTGTCGTGTCAAAGCGTTGCTGCTCCAACCTTTCACTATCTGCGTTTGTATTATTCCCTTTTTTCGGTTCAGTTTCATCATTTTTTGAGGCGTCAAAAGAGAAATAATCGCTTTGCATTGAGTCAAACAATGCCTTTTCTACCGCGCGGTAAACTGCGGAAAATACGGCGTTTTGATCTTTGAAACGCACTTCCGACTTGCGAGGATGAACATTTACGTCCACGTCCAAAAACGGCACGGATATATTCAAGACAAAAACGGGATAAGTGCGCTTCATAAGCACTTTCGAATACACTTTTTCTACCGCCAGCTGCACTGTCTTGCACTCAACTGCCCTGCCGTTCACGATTGCCGTCTGCCAAGATCTTGTCGGCCGTGTGAAATCCGCAATGGAAGAATATCCCGAAACGGTGATTCCGCTTGGGAAAGACTGCTTTACTTCCGTCATTTTGTCAAGCGTCGAAACGCCCCAAACTGAGCATATGCTATCGGCTAAATTGCCGCCCTCTTGTGCCAGAATTACGCCGTCCTCGTTGGACAGCGAAATTGCCACGGACGGATTTGCAAAGCACAAGTTGTGAATGACAGATTCAACCTCTTTTTGCTCGTATACGGCTTTTTTCAAAAACTTTATGCGCGCAGGCGTGTTAAAAAATAGGTTTTCGACCGTAATTGAAGTTCCCTCTGCGCGGCTGTCTTGAGTTTCGGAAATTATATTTCCGCCGACAATCGAAATTGACGATGCTATCTCCTCTCCCCTTGCCCTGCTGACTGCTTTTACCTCGCTGACGGAGGCTATACTTGCAAGCGCTTCGCCTCTAAAACCGAGGGTTGAAAGCGTGTCCAAATCGGTGATGTTTTTGAGTTTGCTGGTTGCATGGGGCAAAAAAGCGGAACGCATATCGTCGGCAAGTATGCCTGCTCCGTTGTCGGAGACGGATATTTTTTTGATGCCGCCTTCTACTACAAATACGTCAACAATCGTTGCGCCGGCGTCAATGGAGTTTTCAACAAGTTCTTTGACAACCGAAGCGGGTCTTTCGACAACTTCGCCTGCGGCAATCATATTGAAAACGTATGGTTGAAGGATATTTATTTTTGCCATAACTTTTACTCCTCCAAACGTTTTTTAAGATCGGTCAAAATCGTAAGTGCCTGAAGCGGCGTCAAATTGTCGACGTTCATTTCTCTGATTTCTTTTTCGATTTTGCTTCCGCTGCCGTCAAACAGACTGACTTGCGCGGTTACGCTCTTTTTTGAAGAATTTAACAGCACGGCGTTGGTGTCACGGTTCTTGGATTCATCTTCCAAACTTGCCATAATGCGTTTTGCGTGTTCGATGACAGGCTTTAAAACGCCTGCAAGCGATGCCACTTCTATGCCAAAACTTCTCGACGCTCCGCCTCTTGCAATCTTGTGCAAAAACAGTATGCCGTTTTCTCTTTCACTGACTAAAACGCGGTAGTTTTTGACGCCTTCAAGGTCTTCAAGTTCCGTAAGTTCGTGAAAATGCGTGGCAAAAAGCGTCTTTGCTTTGACGTTTTTTGTTATGTACTCAAGCACCGCCCACGCTATGCTTAGTCCGTCAAAAGTTGAGGTTCCGCGCCCGATTTCGTCAAGAATAAGCAAACTTGAAGACGTGGCATAATTGAGGATTGTTGCAACCTCAATCATTTCCACCATAAAGGTGCTTTGTCCGCCGCTGAGGTCGTCGCTTGCGCCGATTCTTGTAAAAATCCTGTCAGTAGGTGCTATTTGTGCGCTCTTTGCAGGCACAAAACAGCCGACGTGCGCCATAAGCACGATGAGAGCGACTTGGCGCATATATGTGGATTTTCCCGCCATATTCGGCCCTGTTATCACCATAGTGCGATTTTCGGCGCTGTCAAGAAGTGTGTCGTTTGGAACGTAAGAACCTTTGTCAAGCAAAGTTTCAACGACGGGATGTCTGCCCTCTTCGATTTCGATTGATTTGACTTTTTTGCTTATAACGGGTTTTACATAGCGGTTGGCTACAGACACTTTTGCAAAAGAATTCAAAACGTCAAGAGCGGCAAGAGCCGTGCCGTTTGTCTGCAATTCGCGGATTTTTGTAAGTAGCATTTCTTTAAGTTCCGCAAAAATCTTTTCTTCAAGGTCAAGCGCACCGCTTTCGGCAGAGAGTATTTTGTTTTCAATATCTTTTAGTTCCGCTGTTATGTATCTTTCTCCGTTAACAAGTGTTTGTTTGCGCTGATAACGATACGGCACTTTGTCCGCAAAAGATTTGGATACTTCGATATAATATCCAAATATGCGGTTGAAGCCGACCTTCAATGTTTTTATGCCTGTTGCTTCTTTTTCGTTGAATTCTAAATTGTTGAGCCAAACGCGCGCAGAAGAGTTAATGTCGCGCATTTCGTCCAAATTTTGGTCATAGCCTGCCTTTATATATCCGCCGTTTTTTGTGACGGTGGGCATCTGCCTGTCAAGTGCGCTTAATAGCACGGAATTGATATCTTCCATACCGTCAAGCGAAGAATAAACGCCTTTTAGCATGGTCGAAGAGGCGCCTTTTAGCGAGGCTTTGATTTCAGGAATTGCAGACAGTGTGTCCGATACGGCAAGCAAATCTTTGGGTGTCGCCGAGCCAAACGCCAATCTTCCCACAAGCCTTTCAATGTCACGTACGTTTTCGAGCGCGGCGCTTAATCTGTCACGCAGAGGTTTTGACGCAACAAGGCTTTCGACAGCATTCAGCCTTGCGTTGATTTTGTCACAGTCTTGGAGTGGCTGTTCAAGCCAACGGCGCAAAGTTCTTGCGCCCATCGAAGTTTGGGTTTTGTCCAAAACGTGGATGAGCGAACCCGCTTTTTTGCCGTCTCGCACACGAGAAGTAAGTTCCAGATTTCGGCGCGTCGCACCGTCTAGGAGCATAAACGATTTGTCGTGTATAAACTGCAAATTTTGCAGTTGAGATAGCGACCTTTTTTGCGTCTGCAAAAGGTATTCATACAAACCGCCTGCGGCGCAGACCGCAAGTTGTTTGTCGGAACACTCGTAAGCATCCAATGAGCCGACTTTAAATAGCAAACAAAGTTTTCTGTTCGCGCTTTCGAATGAATATGCGTAATCGTGATAACAGCGCGGTATGATTTGAACGGAGTTAAAAAACAATACCGCCTTATAAATTTTCAAAAAATCTTCGCTGCAGACAATTTCAGAAGGCGAGACGGTGGACAAAAATCCGGACAAAACGTCCTTAAAATTCTCTCCAATATATTCATACACATTGAATTCGCCGGTGCTTATATCCGCCCAAGCAAGACCGAATCCGCTGTTATGAGTGTAAACTGACGCAAGATAGTTGGCGCACTTGTCGTCCAATATCTCCTCTTCCATAATAGTGCCGGGTGTTACAACGCGCACAACGTCGCGCTCAACCATACCTTTTGAAGTTGCGGGGTCGGAAAGTTGTTCACAAATTGCAACTCTGAATCCTTGATCGATAAGTCTGCGGATATATGAATCGACCGCGTGATAAGGAACGCCGCACATCGGCGCGCGCTCGTCAAGGCCGCAGTCCCTGCCTGTCAGTGTTATGTCAAGTGCTTTTGATGCCACGATTGCGTCATCAAAAAACATTTCATAAAAATCTCCAAGACGGAAAAACAGCAGACAGTCGCCGTACGCCGCCTTTATCTCGAAGTATTTTTTCATCATCGGTGAGAGTTTATTTTGGTCGATAATCATTTGTCACCTTTTGTGTTTTATATCTATTTTACCGCTTTGCCAAACAGTGACGCGGAGCGCGACTGTTCAATTTTTATGTTAATAAACTTGCCTATATCCTCGCTGTTTCCGTCGAATGTCACAAGCCTGCCGTTGTCTGTTCGTCCGACAAGGGTATTTTTCTCCTTGCCGACGTCTTCCGCCAGCACTTCGTAAACACCGCCTACGTAATCGTTTGACAATTCTTTCGTGATCAAATTTTGCAGTTTAATAAGTTCGCCTATCCTGCGTTTTTTAATCTCATACGGGATCTGCGGCATAGCGGCGGCGGGTGTGCCTTTTCTGGGCGAATATATGAAAGTAAAAGCGTTTGAATAGCGCACGCGTTTTACCATATCCGCGGTATCTTCAAAGTCCTCTTCGGTTTCCGTCGGAAAGCCCACCATAAGGTCGGTTGTGATGCCAATATCGGGAACTTTTTCACGTAGCATTTCCACTTGTTCAAGATAACGCTCTCTTGTGTAGCGGCGGTTCATATCTTTGAGCACTTTGTTGGATCCGCTCTGCAAAGGCAAGTGCAGATTGTTGCAAACTTTGCTTGACGATGCGATTATGTCGGCTATATCCGAGTTGAAATCCTTGGGGTGCGAAGTCATAAACCTGACACGGAATTTGCCCTCGATTTTGTCAATTTCGCCAAGTAGCGAAGCAAAATTAACCTTTTTGTCCTCTAAATCGTGGCCGTAGGAGTTTACGTTTTGACCTAAAAGAGTGATTTCTTTGTAGCCACTATCAACACAGCGTTTGACTTCATCAAGAACGGAGTTTTGTGGGCGCGACATTTCCCGTCCCCTAACATAAGGCACTATGCAGTAAGAGCAAAAATTGTTGCAGCCGTAAATTATGTTCACCCAAGCGTTTGGAAAACTCGTGCGAGTCTGTGGCATAGCCTCGTCGCGCACAAGATAATCTGACGGCTCGGCGGTGTCGAAACACCTGTATCGCTTGTCCGTCTTCCTGCGCTCTACTCTCGATTTTAACA
The DNA here is from genome assembly GCA_964368715.1 of uncultured Bacteroidaceae bacterium. GTDB lineage: Bacteria > Bacillota > Clostridia > Christensenellales > CAG-917 > RGIG4097. Next base: position 7,509 of record CAYJCS010000031.1, read on the forward strand.
CTTTTTTAATTTCGGTTTCTAAAATATCGAGATTACGCGTTCCTAAAACAATGTCAACATAGGGATAGCGCTCTTTCATTTCGTCTGATACGCCGACTTGCTGCATCATACAACCAACGACAACCAGAATCAAATCGGGATTTCTCTTCTTTTCCGCCTTGGCTACGCCTATATTGCCAAGCGCTCTACGTTCAGCGGTGTCGCGAATGCAACAAGTGTTGAAAACGATAATATCGGGAGCGTTTTCACCGCTGTCTATATAACCCAAACCTTCCAATATGCCGGCAATTTTTTCCGACTCATGGACGTTCATCTGGCAACCGTAAGTGACGATTTTGTAAAACATTATACCTCTTGGACGCGCTCGCGCGCGGTGAGCGCATTTATTACTTGAAAATTTATTATACATAATTTTAAGCGCAAACACAATACTATTTTAGATGAAAACGCTGTCCAAACATTCAAGCCGACGCGCCAAAAAAGACGACGACAACTCAAAAAAAAGAAAAAAATCGCATGTCAAAGGCTTTGTGGCTTTTACTGTTCTTGCGGTAATATCGCTAATTATCGGGCTGTTATCCCTTGGTGCCGCGGGGACGTTGCTTACGTTTGCCGTATGGTCTGACGGAGTACAACTTGACACATCACTACTTCCCACCGCGAGGGCTTTACCCACTTTTTTGGACCGCAACGGGAAAATTATTCCCTACGAAAGCGATTCGACCGTCAGTGTCGAAGAAATCCCCGAATCGGTGAAAACCGCTTTTGTTGCGCTGGAGGACAAGCGGTTTTATTCTCACAAAGGTTACGACACCGTGAGAATGGCAAGTGCAATCATAAACAACTTAAAAGCAGGAAAAACCGTCGAGGGTGCATCCACTATCACACAGCAACTTGTAAAGAACACTCATTTGACCTCAAAAAGGAGCATCGAGCGAAAACTGAAAGAAATTGCTCTCGCCGAAAAACTTGAAGAAAAGTATTCAAAAGACGAAATCCTTGCAATGTATCTTTCCGTTATTTATTTCGGCGACGGTGCCTACGGCATAAAGGATGCAAGCAAAAAATATTTTGACAAAACTCCGGACAAATTGACGGTGTCCGAAGCCGCCACGCTTGCGGGTATCGTGAAAAATCCGTCGCGTTTTTCCCCTTCAAAAAACGCCGAATCGGCGCTTGGCAGACGAAATTTGGTGTTAAGCGTAATGGAAAGAGAAGGCTATTTGAACTCTACCGAATGTGAAACGGCAAAAGCCGTACCGTTAACGCTTGCAAACAACGAAAAAGATACAGATAATTTGTCGGATTTTTATCTTGAAAGAGTTATCGAAGAAGTCACGGCGCGACTTAACATAACAAAAAATCAACTCGATAACAGCGGATATACCATATTCACCAACATGGATACCGATTTACAAAAATACACCGCAAAATCGTTGACCGAAAAGCCTTTTTTTGAAAACGGAAGTATAGATTCATCGGCCATCATAATGGATAACAAAAGCGGCGGAGTGCTTGCACACGCATCATCCTTGCCTTATACGGTGTACAGACAATGCGGCTCTGTATTAAAACCGATTGCAGTCTACGCGCCCGCTCTCGAAGAAAATTATGTGACGCTTTCCACGCAGATTACCGACGAAAAAACCACTTTCGGCGACTGGACGCCGTCAAACGTCGGTAATATATATTATGGCAAGACAACTCCGCGCGAGGCTATTAAACACTCGATGAACGTTGCGGCGGTAAAGATAGGTGAATACGTCGGCGCAGAAAAAATGGCAAGTTACGCAAAGTCATTCGGCGTTGGCCTCGCTGACGAAGATGCAAATTTAACTCTTGCTTTGGGTGCCACAAAAAACGGCGTCACTCCGATGTCGATTGCCGCAGGCTACTGCACTCTTGCCCGCGGTGGCGAATATATCAGCCCTTGTTATGTTTCCGCGGTATTGGACGGTGACAAAAAAATCTATACGTCTGTACCATCCGTTCATAGAGTTATCGGCGAAGATACGGCATATCTATTAACCGACTGTTTGATTGACACGGTGCAAGACGGGACGGCAAAAACGCTCTCGACACTGCCTTTCAAGGTCGCATCAAAAACAGGCACCGCAGGCGTCAGCGACTACAACACCGACGCTTGGAACGCAGGCTATACAAAGGAGCATACGGTCGTCGTGTGGCACGGCGCGTCATCGATGTCTGAAACGGGCGGCGGCGAAGCAACCATGCACGCAAAAAATCTGTGGCAAACGCTTTATGAAGATAAAACCGCTTATCCTGTTTTTGCAAAACCGCTAAACGTTGAGAGCGTTGAAATTGATACGTATTCATCATATAAAACGTCGACAGTTGTCAGCGCTGTTCAAGAAACTCCGAACAAGTACCGCAAAAAAGAACTGTACAAGGCAAACAATAAGCCGAGTACAGAAAATTCGCTGTTTTTGAAGGCAACGGAGCATACTTTCGTAACAAAATCAAACGGTCGGGGAACAGTCAAAATTACTTTCCCGGTGGAAGAAATATACACCTATACGCTAAAACGAAGCGACATCTTTGGTGAAAAAGTTATTTTAACGCTAAACGGAGCAGATTATACAAAGGATTTCATCACAAAAAAATATTCGCATAACGATAAAGCGATTTCTTTAAAATATCCCGTAACCTACACTTTGACTATATCGCTTAACAACGAAAAAGTGCAAAATGTAGTTCTTCTTGAGTTGCAAGCATCAACTTTTGTTAATTATAAAATTTAAAAATTGATCATCATATTTTTTTTCATAATGCTACTCCACCAAATTGACACGATTATCTACAAAACTATATCCCGCTATTAAAAATTAGTCACCGCAATTAATGACTAGAATATTTCTACACCGTCAACAGCCTTTTTTATTAGTTCTGCGTCGATTTCGGATAAGCTTTTTTCCGCTTCTTCAACGACGGCGAGTCTTGGCTTTATGGCAGGAGATTTGGGCAAAAAGATGGTGCAACAGTCTTCGTAGGGCAAAATCGAGGTTTCAAAAGTGCCTATTCGCCTTGCAATGCTCATAATTTCCTCTTTGTCAAATGCGATAAGCGGACGGAATATAGGCAGTCCTGCGGTTGCGCCCGTGCAAGTCATGCTTTCGGTGGTCTGCGAGGCAACCTGCCCCAAACTTTCTCCGGTCACAAGAGCGCCGCAGCCCTCTTTTTGTGCCAAAATTGTGGCAATTCTCATCATATAACGTCGCATTATAGTGATCATAAATTCAGACGGACAATGCTTGTGAATTGCAAGTTGAATGTCCGTAAAAGGTACAACGTAGAGTTTTATATCCGTTGTATAGGGCAAAAGCAGGTTTCTGAGTTCCACAACTTTGTCGCGTGCGCGTTCCGAAGTATATGGCGGTGAAGAAAAGTGCACGGCGCAGAGTTTCATTCCGCGTTTTGCCATCATATAAGCAGAAACCGGTGAGTCAATACCTCCGCTTAGCAGCACCATTCCTCTTCCGCTGCATCCGACGGGCAAGCCGCCCGCTCCGAAAACCACCTTTGAATATACAAACGAATAGCCGTTTTCGCGGATATCAACCATAAACTCATAATCAAAATTTTCAAGCGATACTTTAAACCGTTCCGTTTCGAGCACGCTTCCACCCAAATCTGCGGCAATTTGTGCGCTGTTTTGAGGCAAAGTTTTGTCCGCGCGCTTCACACTTACGCGGAAAGTGGGATTATCCTTTGTGTTTTCCTCCCAAATTTCTTTGGCCATACTGCGTATTGCCGCTCTAATCCCCGGCATGCCGTTTTCAAAATTCGTAGGGACTTTTTCCGCAACGGAAAGAGAATATATCCCAAACACTTTTTTGAGCCTGTCAACAATTTCGTCACAATCCGAAATGTCAAAATCTTCAACGTAATAACGGCTTTGTGAGCGTGAAAATTTATGTGCGAAGTTAAACAACGCAGATTTTATGTTTTTTATGAGTAAACTCTCGAAATATTCACGGTTTTTACCTTTCAAAAAGATTTCGCCGTATCTGATAATTATGACTTTGTTCATTTATTCCTCTATTCTTGTAATAATTTTGTATATAAATTTTTTACATTTTCGCTTAGCGTTAATGAGCGAGTGCGTGTTCTCTCTCGTTCTGAGTGGACGAAGGGTTATTTTCTGGCAAATTCTCTTAAAATTGCCGTTTCTCTTGCGACAGCCTCGGCAACGATTTTCATTTCATCTTTGGTGTTAAATTGCGAGACACTAAAACGGATTATTCCGTCACGATGGGCATCGTCAAGCCCCAAAAGGCTTTTGAAGCGGCTTTCGTGGTGTGAACTGCATGCTGAACCTATGCCGAGCATTATATCCGATTTGTCAAGTGAATGAAGCAAAACTTCACCGCGCGCACCCTTAATTG
>CAYJCS010000032.1:0-11374 GCA_964368715.1 uncultured Bacteroidaceae bacterium
GAATCGCTCTTTATTATCTGCCTGCGTTTTTATTTAATGTTTTTTGCTTTTTTATATCCGCATATATCGCATTCAATAACTGATCGGTTTTGATTTATACATGAGCGGTTCAAGCGGCTGATTTTTTTTCAATGTAATGTCAAAAAAGGATTATGCAATTCTATCTTCATTTGCACGTGATTGAAGAAGATTCATTTGATTAATGAAGAGGAAAAAGCAATTTCAAAGTACGAATAATACTTGAAATGTGTCAGCAAGGCGGCTGCAGAAGCAAAATGTTCTTGATAATGCGCGCGGTATTTGTTATAATAAACAGTAATATACTCTAGGCGGTTTACAATGATACTCACGATGGATATCGGAAACACGAATATAAAGATAGGCTTGTTCAAGTGTGACAATTTGGTGTCATCTTGGAGGGTATCAACCGAGTCAAGACGCACTGGCGACGAATATGGCATGGTAATCTACGACCTGTTAAGCCAAGTCGAATGCAATTTTTCAAACATTGAAGGCGTGGTTATATCATCGGTTGCCCCTGCTCTTAACTATACGATTGAGCATATGTGCGAGTATTATATGGGCAAGCGTCCGCTTATCGTCGACAGCAGCGTCGAAACAGGCTTGAAAATAGAATATGACAATCCCACGGATTTAGGCTCCGACAGACTTGTCGGCGCGGCGGCGGCGTATCACCTCTACGGCGGCCCCGTAATTGTGGTGGATTTCGGTTCCGCAACGACCTTTAATCTTGTGAGCAAAGAGGGAAGTTTTTTGGGCGGTGCAATTTCGCCCGGTATTAAAACTTCGGCGGAAAGCCTTGTCAATACAGCAGCAAAACTGCCAAGGATTGAACTTAGCAAACCTGCAAGCATCGTAGGTAAAGGCACAAGAAGATGTATGCAGGCAGGTATCGTTTACGGCTATGCGGGGCTTGTTAAATATATGCTCGACAAGTATAAACAACTGCCGCAGATGAAGGACGCAAAGGTTGTCGCAACGGGCGGACTTAGCGAATTGATTGAAGACGTGGAGCCCAATTTAATGGATGTCATCGACCGTGCTTTGGCGCTTAAAGGCTTGAATTATATATACAAATTGAACGAGTCAAAGTAAAAATATAGGTTCAAATCGCCAAGTGACGATTGACACAAATACGTACGGGAAATTGACCTTTTTGTGCGCAGCGCTAATGATACAAAAACGCATTGGCACACAAAAACATCGCAAATGAAAATGATGCGGATGAACCGCTTATCGGAAATCCGCTAATACTGGGAGAAAAAAATGAAGAAAATTGGTGTAGCATTGTTAGGACTGGGTACTGTCGGAGGCGGTACCTATGAAATTTTGACCTCAAAACACGACTATATCGCGCAAAACGACGGTATCGATATCGAAGTCAAATGCGTTCTTGAAAAAAATACGGAGCGTTGCAAGCAACTCGGTGTCAATCCCGACATAGTCAAAACCGACATCAAAGCGGTGACCGAAAACCCTGAAATTCAGATTGTTGCGGAATTTTTTGGCGGAATCGAACCGGCGAAATCCTTTTTGATTGCTGCTCTTGAAGCAGGCAAAAGCGTGGTTACGGCCAACAAAGAAATGTTTTCAAAGAGTTGGGTAGAATTAGAGGCCGCGGCAAAGCGCGGTGGCGGCGGATTGTACTTTGAGGCATCATGCGTCGGAGGCGTACCGATCATAAGAACTCTCACCGACAGCATGCAAGGCAACAATATTACGTCATTAAAAGGCATAGTTAACGGCACAACAAACTACATTCTTTCGCGCATGAGCGATGAGGGCGTTGATTATGACACTTGTCTGAAAGCGGCGCAAGATTTAGGATACGCCGAGGCAAATCCGACGGCAGACGTTGACGGTTTTGACGCTATGTACAAAAACAGCATTCTGTCATCACTGGCATACAAGCGCAGAGTTCCGATTGAAAAAATATACCGCGAAGGTATTTCCAATATAAAAGTTGCGGATATTCGCTACGGCAAGGAACTGGGCTACACTTTAAAACTTCTCGCCATATCCAAAAACCGCGGCGGAAAAATTGAAGCAAGAGTACACCCGGTATTTTTGCCCAACGAACATCCTCTGTCATCCGTCAAAGGCTCGTTCAACGCTGTGTTTATTAACGGCGACAACGTGGACGACATAATGCTCTACGGACGCGGCGCAGGCGCACTGCCCACAGGGAGCGCAATTGTCAGCGATATAGTGTTTGCGGCAGGGAAAGAGTCACCAAGAATGTTCCCTTGGGAAACGGCGGACGAAGTTTGCGACTCCGATTTCGCAAGCGATTTCAATTCAAGTTACTATATCCGCTTGGCCGTTTCGGACGAAGAGGGTACACTTAGCAAAGTGACGGGAGCGTTTGGAAAGAATAATATTTCTCTTGCGACCGTGTTGCAGAAAAAAGCCGTCGGCACCAAAGCCGAAATCATCTTTATCACACACGAAACCAAAGAAAGCATAATAAAAAGAGCGCTAAGCGAAATCGAAAGTCTGTCGGGTGTTGACAAAGTCGTTGCTCTTATCAGAGTAGAAGAATAATGCAAAACGATAAAACCGAAATTCAAAAACTCAAGTTTGCCAGGTCGGCAGGTATGCTGATCAACGTTTCGTCGTTCCCTTCTCCCTTTGGGATAGGGTGTTTTACTTCCGACGTTGATTTGTTTATTGACATGGCCGTGGATATGGGTTTTAGATGGTGGCAGTTGCTTCCTATCACGTCCATCGGTTGCGGCAATTCGCCCTATTCGGGTTTATCGTCATATGCTGGCAATTATCTATATATAAGTCCCGCTGAATTACACAAAAAAGGTTTAATTACCGAAAGCGAACTGCAAAGTGCACACTATAATGGCGAACCTTATTTGGTGGACTATGACTTTGCAAAAGGGAACGTTTCGCGCCTGCTCCGCCTTGCGTTCCCCCGCCTTGATAGTGAGACACACAAAAAAATTGAGCGTTTTAGAGAAACCGAGAGTTACTGGCTTGACGATTACGCGCTATTTATGGCACTAAGCCGTGACCGCGGCACAAGGTGGTGGGATTGGGAAGGCGTACTAGCCGACCGTGACGCAGAGGCTTTAAAATGCGCTCGGGAACGCTACAAAGATGAGATAGATTTTTACGTTTTTGAGCAATACGAATTCTACTCGGAATGGTTCACCATCAAAAACCATTCAAATGCACGCGGAATTCACATAATCGGGGATCTCCCGTTTTACGTGGTTGCGGATTCAGTTGACGTATGGGCAAATCCCAAAGATTTTTTGCTGGATGAAAATCACCGTCAGACGTCAGTCGCAGGAGTTCCGCCGGACGGTTTTTCTTCGACCGGTCAGGTGTGGGGCAACTGCCTTTATGATTTTGACTATATGAAAAGAGACGGTTTCAAGTGGTGGCGCGCGCGTGTTAGTCATTGTCTAAAGTTGTACGACGCTTTGCGCCTAGACCACTTCCGCGCTTTCCACAGTTATTTTTCCATTCCTGCAGGCGATGGGAACGCCTCACGCGGTCAGTGGGTAAAGGGTCCCGGTTGTGAAATCCTAAATTTGTTTTATTTGGACAATCCCAACGCTTTATTGATTGCGGAGGACTTGGGCGATATAGACAGCGATTGCCGCGACTTTATAAAATCCACAAACATTCCCACAATGAAAGTGTTTCAGTTTGGCTTTGACGGCACGGACAGCGACCATTTGCCGCATTATTACGAGAGCGATAACGTCGCCTACACCGGCACTCACGATAACAACACGACTCTGGGTTGGCTGTTTGACTTAAATCAAAGCGCACGCGATTATGCACTCAAATATTGCGGTTACGAAGGAAATGCCTGGGCGGCAGGCGGACCCCATTGCGAGTCGGTAAAGGCTATTGTGAAAAAGGTTATATCCTCATCTGCGGTTTTGGCAATCATATCCGTTCAAGATATGCTTGGCTACGGCGGTGACACGAGAATGAACGTGCCCGGTGTCGCCGAGGGCAACTGGCGATTCCGTCTTCCTTTTGAATCTATGATGACGGCTGACCGCGACTTCTTTTTGGACATAAACAACACATACGGCAGGAATCGCGAGGGTATAGTAAAGGTATGATGCTCTTTTTTGTCCTAGGAGAAGCGGACAGCGACACGCTGATAAAGTATTGCTACTCGCAATACCGAAACTTTTTGTCGGCGTTCATATCCGATCTGCCAAAAACCGTTGAGGTAATACGCTCAGAAAAAGATAAACCGCGCCTTGACTGTGAAGGTGTATTCTTCAATCTTTCGCACTCTCACGGCGTTACGATGCTTGGGATTTCAGACAGCGAAATCGGTGTGGATATAGAAAAAATCCGCCCAGTGAATTTGGAAAATTTCTATTTTGTCGGTGCAGACACAGAAGAAGAGTTTTTTGAAAAATGGACGGAAAGAGAAAGTTATTTAAAATACACCGGACGCGGACTGTCCGGCCTGAAAATGGAGATACCATCAAGCGCGCACTTTGAGCATTTCGAACCATATGAAGGCTACCATGCTTGCGTATGCGCGGAGACGCAAAACGTCATTGCCTACGAACTTAGCCCCGAGGCGTTTAAAGGTGAGAATAAATAAACAGCTTCCGTCATAGGCGGAACAATAATAAATTAAAGAGGATATAAAAATGATTTTGGAAGAATTAAGAAACATAATAGCAGATCAAACCGGCTTAAGCCCCGATGAAATTAAACCCGAAAGCGACATCATAAAAGATTTAGGCTGTGACAGTCTTGACATCGTCGAAATGTTGATGACGGTTGAAGAAAAATACAACATCACGGTGGACGACAGCGAAGTTTCTGATATGGCCACAATCGCAGATGTGGTGCGCTTTATAGAAGCAAAAGTCGCTTAACGATATAAATTGTGACACGAAAAAATCGAGCGCTGACGGGTGGTAAAATTCGAATAAAATCGAATGGATAAATCTGTAAAGCAATATCGAACAGCAAATTTATTTATAACAAAATTTAAACAATGATATTCAATAATAACGAAAACGGCAGGGAGCGAAAACACTCCCCGCCGTTTTATTTTGTTTGATTAAAAGATATATGTAGATGAGAAAAAATTACAGCCTGTCTATAATTGCCTGAGTAAATTCCGTGGTGGAAAGATTTCCATTTAAATCCGCGGTGCCAAGGCCGTCTTCAAAGGTGCGCAAAACTGCTTTTTCGATTTGTGCCGCTTCTTTATTCATTTCAAATGAAAGGTGCAGCATCATAGCGGTCGAGAGTATCGTTCCCGTCGGGTTTGCCGTATTAAGACCCGCTAGAAGCGGTGCGGAGCCGTGTATTGCTTCATATAGCCCTTGAGTTGTCGAACCAAGCGATGCCGACGGCATTATTCCTATGCTTCCGACGAGTGCCGCCGAAAGGTCGGAAAGTATATCCCCAAACAAGTTGGACGTCAAAATTACGTCAAACTGAGAGGGGTTTAAAACAAGTTGCATTGCGGCATTGTCGACGTACATCATCTCAACTGAAACAGTGGGATAATCTTCGTTTATCTCCATAACGACTTTGCGCCAAAGTGTGGAGGAAGCAAGCACGTTGGCTTTGTCCACAAGACACAGCTTGCGTCTGCGTTTCAGAGCCACTTCATATGCGACTCTTGCCACGCGTTCGATTTCTATTTCGCTGTAACATTCCGTATCAAAGGCTTCACGGCCGAATTTCGGGTTTTTTCTAAAACCGCGCTCACCGAAATATATGCCGCCTGTCAGTTCTCTGACAGTAATCAGATCTATGCCTTTTATCGCTATTTCGCCTTTAAGAGCGGAATAGTTTTTTAAAGAAGGATAGAGTTTTGCGGGTCTTAAATTTGCGTAAAGCCCCATAGCTTTTCTCAACCCAAGCAGAGCTGATTCCGGGCGTACGGTGCAGTGGTCCCATTTGGGGCCGCCGACGGCTCCTAGCAAAACCGCATCCGATGCTTTTGCAATCTTCAACGTTTCTTCGGGCAGAGGCGTACAGTAGCGGTCTATCGCCTCGCCGCCTATCGGCGCGTCAACAAAATTGAATTCATGGCCGTTCATTTCGCCGACTGCGTTAAGAATGCATTTAGCGGCGTTAATTACTTCAGGTCCGATACCGTCACCTAAAAGGGTGCATATGTTTTTTTTCATCGTTTTATCGCCTCCAGTAAACCGCCCTTTGAAAGTATGTCAAGAACATAACTATCCATTGGCGGAAGGTCGTAAACTCGACCCGTTGTTATGTTTATTAACTTTGCTCCATCGACATTCAAAGTGTCGTTAGCAGATATTTCGTCTGCGATTATCGCGCTTTCAACAATATAAAGTCCAATATTGACGCAGTTTCTAAAAAAGATTCTGGCAAAACTTTTTGCGATTATCATCTTTACGCCTGCGGCTTTAAGTGCTATGGGAGCGTGTTCTCGGCTGCTTCCGTTTCCGAAGTTTTCTCCGCCGATAATCACGTCGCCTTCCTTAACATTTTTACAAAATTCTGCATCCAAATCTTCAAGAACGTGTTGCTTCAAATTTTCTAAACTTGCGTCGTTTAAGTACCGAGCGGGTATGATTACGTCGGTGTTGACGTTGTCGCCGTATTTGAAAGCTTTGCCTGAAAAGGACGTCATAACTTTGCCTCCGTAGGTGAAGATAGAAATCCGTTGATTGCAGACTGGGCTGCAACGTATGGCGAGGAGAGATATACCTTTGAAGTCGGATCGCCCATTCGGCCGACGAAATTACGGTTTGTTGTCGATACGGCGGTTTCGCCGCTTGCCAAAATCCCCATATATCCGCCAAGGCAAGGTCCGCACGTCGGGGTGGATACAACCGCGCCGGCGTCGACAAAGATTTTTGTAAGTCCTTCTTCAAGGCACTCGCGGTAGACTTTGGGCGTGGCGGGAATAATTATACATCTAACGTTTTTGTGAACTTTTTTGTCTTTCAAAATTTCCGCCGCCTGCCGCATATCGGAAATTCTGCCGTTGGTGCAACTTCCTATGACGACTTGATCCACCTTTATGTTCGACATATCGTCAATCCCGAAATAGCGCACATTGTCCGGTAAATCGGGGAAAGCGACAGTGGGTAGGATTTGACCTAGGTCAAAGGAAAGTTCCAAATCGTATTCGGCGTCAGGGTCGGGCGTTATGCTTAGTTCTTCCGCTTCTTTTTTATCCTTTACTGCGCCAACAGAAATGAGATATTCTATTGCTATACCGTCAAGCGGGAAGATTGCGTTTTTCGCTCCGCATTCAACCGCCATATTGGCAATCGTCATGCGCTCGTCAACCGAAAGAGCGGAGATATCGCCGCAAAATTCCAATGATTTGTAGGTTGCTCCGTTCACTCCCAGAGCGCCGATTAGCGTCAAAACAAAATCCTTGCCGGTGACGAAGGGGTTGAGTTTGCCGGAAAGTTGGATTTTTATCGCGGACGGCACTTTAAACCAAGTTTTGCCCGTCAGCATTGCCGCGGCGAGGTCCGTTGAACCAACACCCGTTGAAAAGCAATTGAATGCGCCGTAAGTACAAGTATGGCTGTCCGCGCCGATAATCAGTGACGAGGGTATTATCACACCAAGTTCCGGCAAAAGCGCGTGTTCCACGCCCGAAATCCCGACGTCGTAAAACTTCTTTATGCCTTGTTTTTTTGCATAATTTCTGACTGTTTTGCATTGCTCGGCAGACTTTATATCCTTGCAAGGCACAAAGTGATCCATAACGAAGATGATTTTGTCGGGATCTTTAACCTTGTCTCCCACTTTTTCCATTTGGGATATTGCGACGGGTGCCGTGATATCGTTGCCGAGCATCAAATCGACGTCCGCGCTGATTAGTTCGCCTGCTTTTACGCTGTCGCGTCCTGCGTGCGCTGCTAATATTTTTTGAGTGGCGTTCATTCCCATTTTGTCCCTAAATTATCCTGCCTTGACCTGTAAGTTTGTATTCCAGACTGTCGGTGAGTGCGTCCCAACTTGCTTCGATGATGTCCGTTGAAACCCCGACCGTAGTCCAAGTGTCGTGATGGTCCGAAGAGGTTATTAAAACTCTGACGAGTGAGGCTGTTGCGCTTGAACTGTCGATAACACGGACTTTGTAGTCCACAAGAGAAACTTCTTCAATTTGCGGAAAGTGTTTGCTCAATGCCGTGCGCAACGCTTTGTCAAGAGCATTAACGGGGCCGTTTCCTTTTTCTGTTACGGAAGTGTCCTGACCATGAACTTTTATGCTCACTTCGGCGGTGTTTTCACCGTCCGGCTTGACTGCTTTTATGCAATAGTGATTGAGTTCGAAAGAGGGTTTAAAGCCACCTAGCATTCTTTCGGCCAGCAACACAAAACTGCCGTCCGCGCCCTCAAACTGATAGCCTTTTAATTCCATTACCTTGATAGCGTCCAAAATCTCCTGCGTTTTGGGATTGGACTTATCCAGGCTAGGGAAAAACTTCTCCAGTTTTTTGACGACCGCGCTTTTGCCTGCGACTTCGCTTAGCAGTATTCTTTCTTTGTTGCCCACTGCCGTGGGGTCAATATGCTCGAAACTGTCGGGCTTTTTCAGTACCGCATCGGAGTGCATGCCCGCTTTGTGGCTGAACGCCGCGCTCCCCACGTATGGCATGGAAGCGTCAAGGTTGATGTTGCAAATTTCTGCAAGAGCGTGTGCCGTTTTTGTGAGCATTTGCGGCTTTGCGTTTGATTCGTAAGATTCTTTCAAAGTTAGATTTGCGATTATAGTTGAAAGGTTGGCGTTTCCGCATCTTTCCCCAAAACCTAAAAACGTGCCTTGAACGTGCGTTGCTCCCGCTTTTACAGCGGCGTTTGCGCCTGCGACCGCCATACCGCAGTCATTGTGAGTGTGTATGCCGATTTTTGCACCGTACATTGCCTCAACAACTTTTTTTGTGACTTCTCCAATATAAGACGGGGCAGTGCCTCCGTTGGTGTCGCAAAGTACCAGCGTGTCCGTGCCCGACATAAAAGCGGCATAAAGTGCCGACATAGCGTAGGAGGGGCATTCTTTGTAGCCGTCAAAAAAATGTTCGGCATCAAAGATGACGCGTTTACCGCTACCTCTCAAAAACGCCACGCTCGATGCAATCATATCCAAATTGGTTTCGCTGCTGACGCCCAGCACTTCCATCGCCTGCGACTCGCTGGCTTTGCCGACGATACAAACGGTGTCGGTGCGCGCTTCAAGCAGTTTTATAAGCCCCGTGTCGTTATTGGCGTCCACGTTTTTGCGGTGAGTTGAACCAAACGCCACGAGTTTGGAGTTGTTTGAAGATGCAAAAAATTCCGCGTCCTTAGGATTGGACGAAGGATCGCCGCCTTCGATAAGGTCAATGCCAAAATCGTCCAATAGTTTTAAAATGCTTTCTTTATCGCGCACGGAAAAACTTATGCCTTGCGCCTGTGCGCCGTCGCGCAGTGTAGTGTCCAAAAATTCAATTTTCATAGGTGATTATTCCTCTTGCAACAACTTGTTGGTTGCGTTGACGTATGCAATAAGTGAGGCCTCCAAAACGTCGGTGGACAACCCTTTGCCCGTCAGCATTTTGCCGCCGCTTGTAAGTTTTACCGTGGCTTCGCCGAGTGCGTCCTTGCCCTCGGTGACGGCGTGTACTTGGTAATCTTCAAGTTTGAAGTCCTGCCCGGTTATTGAACTTATCGCTTTAAATCCCGCGTCGACAGGTCCGTCGCCCGTCATGCGTTCCACGTGCTGTTTGCCGTCCGCTTCAAGCGTGATAATGGCAGACGCCGAACCTTTGTATGACGTAACTTCGTAGTCTTTGAGTTGGTAAATTCGCTTTATCGAGCGGCGATTTATACCGCCCAAAATTGCTTCTATATCCGAGCGGGTAACTTCCTTTTTGCGGTCGGCCAGTTCCTTGTATTTGGGGAAAAACAGTTCCGCTTGCTCTTTTGAAAGCGTATAGCCCATTTCTTGGCAAACTTCCATAAACGCATGTTTACCGCTGTGTTTTCCAAGTTGAAGTGAGTTTTCAGGCACTCCGATGTCTGACGGACGCATTATCTCATAAGTCGATTTGTCCTCCAAAACGCCGTGCTGATGTATGCCCGCTTCGTGCCTGAATGCATTTGCGCCGACTATTGCTTTGTTGGGAGGCAACTTGACGCCGATGATGCTAGAAATCATTTTGCTGATACGGTAAATTTTGGTTGTATCAATATCGGTGATAAGTCCCAAGTGATTAAACCGCGTTTTTAATGCCATTACGATTTCTTCCATAGCGGCGTTGCCTGCGCGTTCACCGATTCCGTTAACGGTGCATTCAATCTGCGTAGCGCCTGCCTCGACAGCGGTGACCGAATTGGCAACAGCCATCCCGAGGTCGTTGTGACAATGAACCGATATGTCCACTTTTTCTATGCCCTTGACGTTTATAATAATTTCGCGAATTATGTCAGCCATTTCACAGGGCATCATAAGCCCGACGGTATCGGGGAAGTTTAGTGTGGTCGCTCCTGCGTCAACCGCGGTTTGTGCGGCTTTTGTTAAAAAGGGCAGTTCAGTGCGGGTGGCGTCTTCAAAAGAAAATTCCACATCAGCGCAGAGCGTGCGAGCATAGCGTGTGCTGGAATCGATAAGTTCCAAGGCTGCGGCTTGGTCAATGTGCAGCTTGTGTTCAAGGTGAATCGGTGACGTTGCGATAAACAGATGCAGACGGGGATGAACAGCATTTTTAATTGCCGCCCAAGCGGTGTCGATATCTGCTTTCTTGCAGCGAGCGAGTGCGGCAATCGTGCATTTTTTTAAAACGCTTGCAATCTCAAAAACAGCCTTAAATTCCCCCTCTGATGAGGCAGGGAAGCCTGCTTCGATAATGTCCACGCCCATTGATTCAAGCGCTTCGGCAACGTCCAGTTTTTCGCTTAAATGCATACTGCAACCGGGCGACTGCTCGCCGTCGCGCAGAGTTGTATCGAATATTTTGATTTTTCTAACCTGTTTTTCCATATTGTCACCGTTATTTTTCTTCGACGGCATCAACCGACTTGCAAAGGGATGTCAAGCCTTTTTCAAGCGCGGCACCGCCGGTTCTTGCGATTTCCAGTATTTCATAAGTAGAAAGAGTTTGAATGAATGCGTCCACTTTTTCGGTGCTGCCGGTTAGTTCAAGCATCATGCAGTCTGCAGTGATGTCGATTGCCTTTGCTGAAAACAGAGCGCACAAATCCACAATTTCGCCGCGCCTTGGCGCATCCACGGCAATTTTAATCAGCAACAATTCTCTGAAAACTACTTTGCGCCCGTCAAAGCCCATAACCTTTCCAACGTCCTCTTGCTTTTCCAGTTGAGCGACAATTTGTTTGATTGTGCCTGCGCTGCCTG
>CAYJCS010000033.1:0-11160 GCA_964368715.1 uncultured Bacteroidaceae bacterium
AAGGCGAGCCTATCGACGTCATAATCCGTCCGGAAGACCTCAAAATCAAGAGCCCTGACGACAAGAGAACGATACTTACAGCGGAAGTTCTCTCCTGCGTTTTCAAGGGCGACCACTATCAAATCACCCTTCTTGCCGCCGGCAACGAACTTATCGCACACGACACTGCTTGCTACGAAATCGGCGAAACAGTGGGGCTTTATATCAAACCTTTCGAT
The DNA here is from genome assembly GCA_964368715.1 of uncultured Bacteroidaceae bacterium. GTDB lineage: Bacteria > Bacillota > Clostridia > Christensenellales > CAG-917 > RGIG4097. The sequence goes on from CAYJCS010000033.1 coordinate 219, forward strand.
TTGCACATTATGCGTAAGGCGCGCATCATAAACGAAATCGAAACGGAAATGTCCTATGAAAATCACGTACTTATCTGCGGCGGCGAATTTGAGTGCAACTGTGACTTGCCTTCGGGTACACCCGTCACCGTCAAAGTAGACTTTGACGACGTTGAAATCACCGACGACGAAACCGACGGAACAATCGGCGCAACAGTTGTCAGTTCGATTTACAAAGGCAGTTACTATCAGTGCATAGTCAGAACCGACGATTATTATGAATTCTTTGTGGATACCGACGACGATTGGCTGAAAGGCGACCGCGTGGGCATAAATATTGCCGCAAACAAAATATTGGTTGAAGAGCGCGAAGTTGCGGATATAGATGTTGAAGAAGTGCCCGAAGTCGTTCACGACGACGTTGACACCGAACTGGCACAAGAATTGGCAGACGAAATCGCACAAGAAATCGCCGAGAGCAACGCAGAACTTTTGGCGGAAAACGAAGAAAACGAAGTCGGCGAAAAAGATGACGCCGATACGGATAACGATGCAAATAACACAAAGGAGTAATCAATGAAGTCTTTTTTGAAAAAATTCAAGATTACAAAAAAGGTATTCAGTTACCCCTACGTGCTTTTCATGCTCGTTTTTGTAATCATACCTTTGGTGATGATACTCGTTTACGCCTTTTTGGACGGCGACGGCAGTTTCACCTTTGAGAACTTCCGCATATTTTTCACCTCGCGCAGTTCTTTGTACGTTTTGGGCAACTCCCTGTTTGTGGGCATTGTTACAACGGCGCTTTGTCTGCTTATAGGCTACCCCGTCGCGTATATACTTTCAAAAAGCCGCAACAGTGGGCGAGTGCTGATTTTGCTTTTCGTGCTGCCAATGTGGGTAAATTTCCTAATCAGAACTCTTGCCACCAAAGCGATTTTTATCTCTTTGGGAGTCGAACTCGGTATGGGCACGGTGCTTTTCGGAATGGTTTATAACTACCTGCCTTTTATGATACTTCCGCTGCACACGGTGCTATCCAGTATTGACCGCAGTTACGTTGAGGCGGCAAAAGATTTGGGCGCAGACGATGCAACCGTGTTTTTAAAAACCGTGCTTCCTCTGTCAAAAAGCGGCATAGTTTCGGGTATCACAATGGTGTTTATCCCCACAATCTCAACCTACGCCATTTCTCAACTGCTTTCAAACGGCAAGATATTCCTGTTTGGCGACTCGATTGCCTTGAAGTTTTCGCAGGATATGTACGGCGTCGGCTCGGTTATGAGTTTGGTCATGCTTGCATTCGTGCTTGTATCCAGTTTCTTGATGAACCGCTATAACAAAGACGCAAGTCTGGGGAGGTCGCTATGGTAAAGAAAATAATCGGAAAAACATATCTTTTTGCTATCCTCGCCCTGCTCTATGCGCCGATAATATTCATCGTTGTATATTCGTTCTCGGGCACGTCCACTTTCAGTTTTGACGATGGATTCACCTTTTCGAGTTACGTTGCGATTTTCGAATCGGACAAATCCGAAGCACTTTGGGAAGCGGTTGGAAACACCTTCCTTATCGCGTCGGTGTCCTCGGTTTGCGCGACGATAATCGGCACCTTTGCGGCTATCGGCATTTTTGCGCTTGGCAGACGCTCCCGCCGCAGCGTTGAAGCAGTCAACCAACTGCCTATAATCAACAGCGAAATCGTCATGGCGATATCGTTTATGATTTTCTTTGTGACTTGTCGCTTTGCCGAAGGTTATCCAAGACTTATGATTGCGCATATTGCTTTCTGCACTCCTTACGTTGTGCTGTCAGTTCTGCCGAAACTCGAAAGCATGGACCCAAATATCTACGAAGCCGCGTTGGACCTTGGCGCAAATCCGTTTAAAGCAATGCTCAAAGTTATCTTCCCTATGATGACACCCGGCATAATAAGCGGATTCGCTCTTGCGTTTACAATCTCTCTTGACGATTTTATCATCACGCAGATAAACAAAGGCGCGGCAACGGGCATTGATACGCTGTCAACCTATATCTATTCCGACGCGCGCGTTCAAGGATTGGAGCCTTTCTGGTATGCCATATTCTCGATAATCTTTGTGATTGTGCTTGCAATTGTGCTTTTCGGAGCGCTGTATAGAGCCAAAAACAAGAAAAAGGAGGACGAAGAAGATGTCAAAGCGTAAATTATTTTTAACTGTAATCGTCCTCTCGCTCAGCCTGCTTCTTCCCGTATTTTTGACCGCCTGCAACGGCGGAGGGGAAGAACAGCAAGTGGATACACTCGTTGTTTACAACTGGGAAGATTATATTGACGAAAGCGAAGAAACAAGCCGTTTGGACGCTTTCACCGAGTATTATGAAGAAGTCACAGGCAACGCACTTGAAATCGTCTACACCACTTTTGATACCAACGAAACTATGTTGACAAAGGTGTTAAACGACGATGCAAACAGCGTCGACCTTATATGCCCCAGCGAATATGCCATTCAAAAACTGATGGCGAACGGCAGACTTGCGAACTTGAGCGAACTTGTGGCGCAGTATGACGGCAAGGAATTTGGCGAAAGCAGCCTCGACCTTGTCACCCTAAAAGACGGCAATATGTCTTACACCGAACCGTCCGTCGCCTCCTCTATCCAAACGGAGTTTAACGGAATTTCAGCCGGTGACGGCGAAGGCAATATGGCGGACTATATGGTGCCGTATATGGTTGGCACCGTGGGGATACTTTACAACGTCAAATACGTAACCGAAGAGGATTTGGCAACAGGTTGGGGAATGCTCTGGAACGAAAGCGGCAGCAAAGATCTTGAAAACATGATTCTCGTCAAAGACAGCGTGCGCGACACTTACGTCGCCGCCGTGATGTATATGCGCGACTACGGTCTGCTTCCCGCAGGTTATGAAAACAAGCCCGTGGCGGAACTTATTAACTGCACCGACGACGCTCTGCTTAATGCGGCCGAAGACGTCCTTACCGCGCAGCGCAAACATCTTTCGGGATATGAAGTGGACTTTGGCAAAGACGATATGTTGAACGAAATCGTCTACATTGACCTTGCTTGGTCGGGCGACGCTCTATGGGCAATAGAGGAAAGTTATGACGAGGAAAATCTCTACTACAATCCCAGAACGGGCGAAGAAGACAACTACACTCTCGATTATTTCGTGCCGACAGACAGCGACGGACACCCCACCGGGAACATTTGGTTTGACGGTTGGGTGGTGCCAAAAGAGGCTCCCAATAAACTTGCCGCGGTTATGTTTATCGACTTTATGAACCGCCCCGAAAACGCTGTTTATAACACTGTTTATATCGGATACACAAGCGGAGTCGCGCGTGAAAAAATGATGTTTTCATACGTAGGCGAAGGCGGCGAATTTACGCTTGACCTTGACGGGAACTTTGTTTTTGCAACCGACGGCAACGGAGAATACGACGTCAATGCTGACGTTTATGATTATCTGCTTGAAAGCGAATACGCCTACGAACTAACCGAGGAGGAAATTGCCGAAAACGACTTTGGAGAGTGGGATATGTCATTCTTTGAAGACGAGCGCCGTTACCCGACAGACACCGAACAGCTTGGCGTTATGCGTGATTTTGCCGATAGAACTTCCGCCGCTATCACAATGTGGGAAAACGCAAAAACAGGCAACGACGTGCCTTGGGAGTTGATTTGGTGCTCGATTGCGATCGTGGGAGTTGTTGGGTTGTTTTTTGTGTTGTATTATGCAAAACAAGGCCTTGCTCTCATGCCGAAAAAAGTTAAATAAAACGCATATCGACACCAAAATAATCGTGATACGTTAAAATGGCACTCATAATTTAAACGCCCGCTATTGCAATCGACGGGCGTTTGTAATATAATGATATTCAATAAACCGGGAGGTTATTTTATGTTTCTTCAAATAAGCCAAAAGTATTTTTCCATTGGCGACAAGTTCCGCATAGTGGACGAACACGATCAACCAAAGTTTCTCGCAAAAGAACATCTGTTCCGCCTACGTCGCAATGCTCATCTTTACACCTTGAACAATGAGGAAATTTGCCGAATGGAAGCGCGTATTTTCAGGGTACTGCCCTATTTCGACTTGCTTAAAGGAGACAATATCGTCGGTTTCATCAAGCGCCATTTTGAGTTTATACCTTTTGTGAATGTGTGGTATATGGAGTATAACGGCTCGCATTATGCACTGCGCTCGGCAGGCTACCACTGCAAAATCTGCCCTGCGGAAGTAGTTGGCAGAAAATTCAAGCACAATCGTAAAGAACCCATTGCAACGATAGGCAAAAAAATTATGAAAATCAGAGATACTTACGTTGTCGATTTTGATGAAAAAACTCTCGATCCCGCCATTGCCGCACTTGCGGGTCTTTGGATGGATACAACCTATCACAAAAAGAACCACTAAAAATGTGTATACAATAAATCTAAACAAAAACTTAAAAAAGACGCCGAATGGCGTCTTTTTTGTTACATATTTAAGTTGTTGCCTTAGTTGTTGCCTTAGTTGCGCTTTTAATTTTACATTTTGCTGTTGGTTGCTTTCAAATTGTCCAGCAGTTCAAAAATTCTTTTTTTCAATATCGGGTGCAGATAGTTTGGGCAAAGTTCACAGAGAGGTTCCAATACAAACAGGCGCTTTTGCATATCGGGGTGAGGCACTGCAAGAAAAAAAGTCGAAATGACCTCTTCGTCAAAAAATACTATGTCGATGTCAAGTGTACGATTTCCCCAACGCTCGATCCTTTCTCTTCCGCCCTTTTCTTCTATATCATGCAAAACATTCAACAATTCTTCTGCCGAATAGAGCGTGGAGATTTTGACTGCGCTGTTAATAAACTTGTTGTCTGCAACGCCGCCGTACGGAGTTGTGGCATATCGTCTGCTTTCAACAACATCACATATGTTTGTATCTTTTTTTAGTCCTTCTATAGCCAAATCCAAATAAGCTTGCTTGTCGCCGAGGTTGGAACCAAGCGACAAATAGGCGGTGTGGCGGCAAAGTGTCGTTGTAACGCCCACGTATTCAAAAACGCCTTTCATCGGTGCGTCGGGCTTTTTTACGGTGATTTCAACGGCGTCTGCTTGAGGGAATTTTAACAGTATTTCACGCGCAGTCGTATAGGCTAATCTTTCAAGCAAATTGAAGCAATTTTTCTCAAAAGAGGACTTTATCAACTTGCAAACGGCAGAATAACTTACCGTTCTGTCAACATCGTCAGTTTTTGCCGCTTCCAACAAGTCAGTTGAAATCTTAAGTGAAATCAAAAACCGTTGCGGAATTTCCTTTTCTTCTGTATTAACTCCGTGACAGCAAACAACCTCGTAATCTTTTATCAAAACCTTATCTTTCATACAAGTCTATGACCGCCTTGTTTTCTTTTACGTCGTGGACTCTGACAAACGCAACACCCTTTTTGACTGCCGTCACAGTTGTATCCAAAGTGGCGGTTAAGCGCGTTTCGGGAGTGCCTCCCAAAAAGGATTTTCGAGAAGTGCCAAGCAACAGAGCATAGCCCAAATCGGAAAGCCTTTGATAGTTTTTTAAAAGCTCCTTGTCTTCCTCTGCGCTGAGATTGAAGCCTATTCCGCCGTCAAGCAATATCTTGTTTTTGTCTATGCCAGCCATTTCCGCGCGCTCCGCCGCCGATAATAATCCCGTCATTTTATCCAGCCACATGTCTGGGTTTTTGCTGCCGCGGCGGTTGTGCATAATGCAAACCGATGCGCCCGCTTGAGCAATCACGGATGCCATATCTTTGTCATATAAACCGCTTACGTCGTTTATCATTTTTGCACCGAGAGCCAACGCTTCCCGCGCAATTTCAGGATAAAACGTGTCGACCGATAATATTACGTTTGGTATTGTTGAAATTATTTCTTCAACCGCCGGTAGTATTATGCTTGCCTCTTCAAGTTGCGAAATTGCCGCCGCATTCGGTTTTGTGGACTGCCCGCCTATGTCGATAATTTCCGCTCCGTCATCAATCATTTTTTTAGCGCACTCGGACGGATTTTTGTCCGCAATGCTCAAAGAATAAAAGGAGTTTTTGGACACGTTCAAAATACCCATAACGTGCGTGCCGCTTGTAAATATTTTGTCACCGACTTTGAAGGTGTAGCCGCTCATTTTGCCGTTCCTACGATAGAGAAAATGCCGCTTAGTAGCGACCCCGGCACGTCGCCGCGCACGGCGTAGGTTACCGTTTTTGAGCCGACTTTTTTGACTCCGCGTGCAGTCATGCAGGTGTGTTCGCCTTCGACGACAACAACCACGCCTTTGGGCGAAAGGTTATCGAATATTGCGTCGGCGATTTGAGCGTTCATACGCTCCTGAAGCTGAAATCTGCGTGCGTATACGTCAACCGCGCGTGCCAGTTTAGAAAGTCCCACTACTTTGCCGTTTGGGATATACGCTATATGCACCTTGCCAAAAAACGGCATAAGATGATGTTCGCAAGTTGAAGAAAATTCTATGTCGCGCTCCAACACCACGTCGCTGTTTTCTGAAAACGTAACGGCAAGATGCGCCGCTGCGTCTTCGTTATAGCCTCTCAAAATTTCAGAATACATTCTGGCAACGCGTGAGGGTGTGTCAATCAGTCCTTCGGAATTTTTGTCAACTCCGAGCGCATCCAAAAGGTCGGAAATTGCTTTTTTAACTTTTGTTTCGTCAATCATTTTATCTCTCCCAATTCCTTAAAAAGCGTCAGCGAACCGCAAAGGAGTGTGACGTCACAATCACCGTCAACGGCGTTTTGCACCGCCGAACGTACGTCGGGGCAAATTTCTGCGTCTTTTTTTAGAAGGTAGTTTATTCTTTTTGCTAATTCCTCTGCCGGCAATGCCCTAGCTGACGGCGGTGTCACCGTGGTGATTTTATCCGCAAGAGGAACAATGATTTTCAGCATTTCGTCATAGTTTTTGTCGGCAAGGATTCCCAAAACAATGTGTAGTTTCAAACCGCACAAATACTGCTTTACAGCGTTTGACAGCACTTCCGCGCCCTGCGGATTATGTCCGCCGTCCAAAACAAGAAGTTTGCTCCCGGGGATTTTTATATTCGTGTAGTTGTTTTGAGAGTGCAAAACCTCAAAACGTGCCTTCCAAACCGTATTTGCGATGCCAAAAGTTATGTCGCTCTCCGTAATGTGCAGTGCGTGAACTCCAAGATATCTTGCCGCTTCAATTGCAACGGCGCAGTTTATGAGTTGGTGACTGCCCAGCATCGGCGTGAAAAAATACTTTCCAAGATACAAAAACGACTGCCCTTCCAAATCGCCCGCTATCGGTGACGGCGTATCCGCAATTATGAGTTTTTTTCCGTATTCGGCGCATTTATTTAGGAATATATCGGTAATGCTTTTTTGCCCGGGAGCGCAAACGCAGTCGCCTTTTATGATGTCCGCTTTTTCCGCCGCAATTTTTTCTACACTGTCCCCAAGCAGCGCGCAATGGTCAAGCCCTATCGAAGTTATGACCGAAAGAGCTTTGTTTGATACCGCGTTGGTCGCATCCCATCTGCCGCCTAGGCCCGTTTCCAATATCACAACGTCGCACTTTTCGTCGGCAAACAGTGTTAGCGCAAGTGCGGTTTCAATCTCAAACGCTGTCGGCTTGAAAGGTGTTTGTCCGCTCTTTTCTTTTTCCGACTGCTCTTTTTCAATGATTTCGCGCAACTTTGTCAAATATTTTGCCACCGTGCCGTTTGAAACAGGTTCACCGTTTATGCAAAACCTCTCGTTGTATCTAAAAACCGACGGGGAATTGTAAGTGCCTGTTTTGAGAGCCGCACCCACGCAAATCGTGGTGAGATAAGCACAGACCGAACCTTTGCCGTTTGTGCCTGCAACGTGCACGATTTTTAGTTTTTTGTCGGGATTTAGGAGTAACGACAGCAAAAGAACTTCGCGTTCCAAACCGTAGTTTGAACCGCCGCGTTCTATGTTTTCTATCCAGTTTAATGCTTCTGAATAAATCAAAAGACACCTCCAAAGGAAGCGCCTGTCTTCAAGCGAAGCGGGAGTGAATTACGCACCGCAGGTCAAGCCTTTCGTCCGCGGACACCCCCCGTTCCGTCGGCACTTAACGCGCATAATTCTACAACTTCCATAATTGCTGGGGTAAGATTTATATTAGTGTAGCACCGCTTGCCTGCTTAGGCAAGTTATTTGTTTATCTTGTGAGCAATCCTGCGTCCAAAACGTATTGCGAACCGGTGACGTATTTGGCTTTGTCGCCGGCTAAAAACAAAACGCTGTCGGCAACGTCTTGAGGTTCAATCCACGGCACGGGCAGCAGATTTCCGGCGCTCGCTTCGGCAATTTCTTCGGGAGTTTTGCCTTCCATTGCGGCAAGTCCGTCGTTTAACGGAGTGTTGACACCCGTAGGGTGAATGGTAAGCACTCTGACACCGTACGGCGCAAGTTCGATTGCAAGGGATTTTGAAAGTCCAACAAGTCCCCACTTGGATGCGGCATAGTGGCTAAGCCTTCTCATACCGCGCATTCCGCCCACGGACGAATTAAAGATGATTACTCCGCTCTTTTGCGCTTTCATATAAGGGATGCAGGCTTTTGCGGACAAAAAACCGCCTTTCAAATTTATATCGACCATGGTATCCCACGCTTCGACGGGCATTTCGTCGGCAAAGGAATAGGCACAAATACCGGCGTTTGCAAAAAGCACGTCAATACTTCCAAACGCTTCATATCCCAGTTTTGCCGCGTTCATTTGGTCTTCTTCGCTTCTCACGTCGCCGCCGTAAACCACGCACTTTGCACCGAGGGCGATAACGTCCGATTTCAGTTTTTCCAAGTCTTCGGAACTGGCGTCGTTGTATGCGGGATATTCAATCTTTTTTTTGAGATCAAAGCCGATTATGTTGGCTCCCTCTTTTGCAAACGCGAGCGCGCACGCTCTGCCCTGACCTTTTGCGGCACCGGTTATGAACACGGTTTTATTTGAAAATTCCATAAAATCCTCTGTATGATTATGATTTCTGTAGTCTTGTATTTTATTCAAACGAAGCGACACCGTCTAACGATTGTGTGAATAACTTTTTGTGAATATTGCACTTTTAGCGCAAGACGACGGCACTGCGCTAATTTTATTTCTTATTTCTTTTTGCTGTAAGCAATCAGATATTCGTCAAGCGGCACTTCGAGAGCGTTGTTTATAAGGTTTGTTGCTATCATCTGCCCTGCAAACGCAGTCAGCATCACGATTTCCTGCTCCGAAAAACGTGCCTTCATACGGGCAAACAGTTCGTCGTCCACTTTGACGGGCTGTATGACGCAGGCTCTGCCAAAATCGGCAAGCAACTGTTCCGTTTCGTCCAGCATAAGGTTGTCGGGGTCTCTGCCGTTGTCCTTAAGGATTCTGCGGAAAAACGTCGAGCAAATAAGGCAGTTGTTTTGTGAAGATATGGCGTGACAAAACACGTCCGTCGCAAAATCTCCCACAACCGCCGCCACTCTGTCGCGCAGAGGATACCACTCCATAAGGATATTAAAAGAGGGCACGTCGTGAAGAAGCGTTTTTTTCATATTTGTAATTCTGCCGTGCGCCGCGACTTGTTCGTCAAAGCCTTTAAGCGCCTCGCCGGATAGATTTTCACGTTCCAAAATTGAAATTCTCATTTTTCACCTCGTCGTATATAGTGCTATTTTAGCACAATATGGTGATATTGCAACCTGCTTAGAGAAAAAAAATATTGATTTGAACGCCCGCGTATAGTACAATAATTCCATTAGTCAGTATAAGGGAGAGACCTCTATGGCATTCAACACATTACTCTCGGCTTTTGCAGAAGGTTTTAATCCGGACAGTTGGGTTATGTATCTTATGTACGGGCTGATCGTGGGATTTGTTTCGATTGAAGCAATTTTCTACCTCGTAAAGTCCATACGCCGCGCAAAAAAAATCGGCATGAATATGGACAAAATCAAAAAGGTTATCACAACTTCCACAACGTTTTCCATTTTGCCCGCAATCGGCATAGGTATCGGCGTTGTGACCTTGGTAGGCGCACTCGGCGTTGCATTTCCGTCAATCAGGCTTTCAGTCATCGGCGCGCTTCAGTATGAAACGCAGATGGCAGACGGTGCGGCGCAGGCGATAACCGGAGCAGAAAACGGTATGGCTGTCATCATCGGGCAAGGCGTTTCCGCTCAAGACTTTGTGACAATGGGTCTGCTTATGACGGTGTCCATTATCTTTGGACCTATCCTTGTTATTCTTTTTTATAAAAGATTGCAACCGAAACTCACAAAACTCGGCGGAATGAATCTTTCGGCAAGCGGCGGCGACAACAAATTTATTGACGAAAAGAAAATCAATATTGGGGATTTGTGCTTCCAAGTGGCGTTTATCGGTATGATTATCGGCTATTTGGCCATGGCTATTTCAACGATTTTCGGGACGACAGCACTCGACAACGGCAGCACTTTTTCGAATATGACTTCAACCTATGGCTACTACAACTTTATCGCGGTTGTCGTGGCGGCGGTTAGCATGCTCATCTTTGATATACTCATCAATAAAGTCGGTTGGAAATGGCTGGATTCTTTCTCCACGGCGTTTTCAATGATTATTGCAATGGCGGTTGTCGCGGTTTTGGCGTTCTTCGCTCAAAAAAACGGCTGGGACCCCACTTTGACGCAAGCAGCTTCAAATGCCGTTGCGATTTTAATATAGGAGGTGCTTTATGAAAAACGATAAACTTGACAGAGAAGAAATTATTTCGCAAAGCATCAACGATACTGTGGAAATCATAGAGAACGCAGAGAACCAACCCGCAATTCCCGACGGCGCCAAGACGACCGCTGACTTCAACGTGCAACTTCACCGTATGGGCAGAATTTGGGATACCATTGGCATATTGCTTATATTGTTAGTTCCCGTTGTCGCGTGCATTTACCACGGTGTTATGCCTGACTGGTCAGTGTTTG
>CAYJCS010000034.1:0-10813 GCA_964368715.1 uncultured Bacteroidaceae bacterium
GATCTTCGCTTGTTCCTTTTTGGCCAGTTTCCGCTTTTCCCTTTTCTTCCACCGCCGCTTGTGCCGCATCTTCCGCCTCTTGGGCGCGCTTTTGTTTTAGTGCCTTGATTTCTTTTTTAGAAAAGCCTTTTGCTTTCAGTTCGGCTATCTCTTCTTTGCTTAGCGTAATCAAAAAACCGGCACTGCCTTTAATTTCGCCAAATCCGCCGCGTACTCTGTTTATAACCTTTATGATTGCAAACAGCACCAGGGCGGTGAGAAGAAAATTGACAACTGCCATAATAAAGGCACCCCAATCTATATAAATGGATTTGGTTAGGTCGATAACTCCCGTATATCCTGCCGCGCCCTCCATAATGCCGTTTGCGTCCTTTGCCACAAGCATTGTTATAAGCCCTTCGACACCCTGCATTGGAATTACGCTTATCAGAGGTTTGAATATGCTGTTTACAAGTGCGGTCACTATTGCTGTGAACGCTGCGCCGATAATCAAGCCGACGGCTAAGTCGATAACGTTGCCTTTGGTTATGAAAGCTTTGAATTCTTTTGCGATTTTAAACTCGGGGTGCTTCAATTTTTTCATAATTACCTCTGCTTTTGTTATTTTGATTATCTGCCTATTCATACTTGCGCTTAATTATTTTGCTTCATTTTATCGAAAAATTATATAGCACAATTTTGCCCGTTTGTCAAATTTTGTCAATCTGGGACCGTTTTGGGGTTGACATAGTTTTGCCTTTGTGTTAAATTGACAGTGCTAGGGGTGTCCTAGGCGCAAGCCGAAGACTGAGATAATACCCTTCAACTTGTGAGATAATCCTCGCGTAAGGAAGCCGACTCATATTTGAAGATATACCTCTGGCACGTTTCCGCCGGAGGTTTTTTATTCCTAAAGGAAAATCTTGAAACCTTCGCAAAGGTAAATTATGGAAATTGTGCCTCAACTCTTTTACCCGTTGCTTAGTGTGGCAATCGTCATCGTCGCGGGTGCCGTTTCAACTTTTTTTGTATCACGATACAAAAAATCCGCACTTAAAATCACCGTTGCCGCTTGCGGTACCGCTCTTTTAGGCGCGCTTGTTACCGCATTTGTCTATATGACGAAATATTATGATGAAATCATAGTGACAAGCGGAATTTTGCCAAGCGTAGATATGGTCGGATTGATAGCATCTTTGGCGGTGCTTTTGGTGCTGCTTTTTACTGTATATTTTGCGTCAGGCAAAAAGCAAGTCAACGATACGCGCGCAATAGTCTACGGTGCTATGTGCGTGGCAATGTCATTCGCACTTTCTTATATCCGAGTGTACAAACTGCCGCAGGGCGGTACGGTTACCTTTGCATCGCTGTTGCCGCTTATGATTTACAGCGTTATGTTCGGCACGCGCAGGGGTATTATGGCTTGCATTATCTACGGCACGCTACAATCAATTCAAGACCCATTTATTATTCATCCAGTGCAGTTTTTATTGGACTATACAGTGGCCTACGGGTTTATCGGTATGAGCGGTATCTTTGTGGGGAAAGGGTTTTCTAAAGGCAAAAAATCGGTAATTGGATTTATGCTTGGGGGTATTGTCGCCGTTTTATTACGTTATGCCTGCCATGTGCTTTCCGGTGCTTTCGCTTTTTCAGACTGGGCTGAAGAGGGCTATACGCTTTGGACATGGACTTTTAGTTATAACGCTTTTGCTTTGATTGATATGGTTATCTGCCTTGCTGTTGGAAGTTTGCTTTTTGCATCTCCAACATTTATGAGGCTGATTGAAAGAAGTTCAGCCGCCGCAGTCGTTTCACCAAACCCAAGTCAAAAAGAAGAAATTTTTGAAAGCGAAAGCGCAGATGCGAATCTTGACAAAGAGGAAGAAACCCACACCGACAGTTTAGCACAAAATAACTATAATAATGAAGGTTTAATTGAGTAAAATTTTGTCGTGTAGAACAAATTTGAATTAGCGCATAACAAAAAAACGAAAAAACACTTAAAAAAATACAAAATCGAATTTATTAAAGTGCATAAATTTAGGGTAATGCCTAATTATTAAATACGGTTCAAATAATGGAAAACCAAAATTTCACCTTCGGCAACGTCGAGGGTGATTTTTTTGCCTTTTGCAACGTTGGATATGCCTCTGGTGTCGCGAGGGGTAAGTCGCAAATTGACAAGAGGATAATCCAGCCCCGAATAGTTTTTGACAAGAGCTTCGCCGCCGTAGGGCAAAACAGAGATAAGTTCTCCCTTCATGGTGTCCAGTTCAAAAAGGCCTTTTTGAGCAAAATAAATATCCAATCCGTCTTCTTTTGCGATGCACTTTGCACCCAAAGAGTTTGAAAGTGCCATAAGCGTGAAATTGCCGAGCGTGTGGTCGTAGCGTCCGCCCAAAACTCCGTAAAAGTCGATTTGAGTTGCGCCCAATTCCTCTATTGCATACTTTACCGCAAGCGTGCCGTCCGTGTCGTTTTTGCGCGCGGGATGAGAGATATAGTCAACTCCTTCGGGCAAAGGCATACCTAGGCTGTCGTTGTCGCCGACGACAACGTTGACCGTGACGGGGCAATATGCAAAGCCGCCGTCGGCGCAAATCACCGCGTCGGCGTCGATTTTTCGTGTTATGGTTTTCCCGCAATTTAATACAATCGCAACTTTCATGCTACCATTTTAACATATTAACGTCGTTTTTCAAGGAAAAAATTGACAATCTTCCGGATGCGTATTGTAAATAAAAAAGCATTATGTTAAAATTTTATCATAAGTTAGAGCGCGCACGCGAGGGGAGGTCGTCGTATGCAGGAGTTCAAACTGAAAAGTTTCGACGGTTACGAATTGTTCGTTTCGCTATGGGATGACGTAAAATATCCCAAAGGCGTGGTGCAAATTTGTCACGGAATGAGCGAATACGGCGGACGATATGACAAAATTGCCCGTTATCTCAACTCGCGCGGTTACATATGCTTTGCAGATGACCACCGTGCTCACGGCAGAACCGAAAGCGATAAAAACCGCGGCAAGCACCCCGGCAACATATTTCAAAAAACCTTAAAAGACCAACTTTTCATTCGCGATTATTTAAAACAAAAATATAATCTGCCCGTATTTTTCCTTGGACACAGTTACGGCAGTTTTATAGGTCAGGCCTTTGCCCAAAGCGGCACCGACTGCAGGGCTATCGCCCTTATCGGCACGGGATATTGCAATCCGCTGTTTGGTTTCGGCGCGTGTGCCATTGCTCCTATTAAACTTTTGGCGGGCAACTGGCGTCCGAAGTTTGTGAATAAGTTTAGCGATATATTTTTCCGTTATAAAGATGACAGCGGACCTTCTCAATGGCTGACGCGTGACGTGGAGTGGCGCAACGACTATCGCAGCAACCCTTATTGCATGGCAAGTATGAGTGTGAATTTCAGTTATTATCTGCTTAGTGAAACCTCTAAACTTTACAGCAAGAAAAACGGCTCAAAACTTTCACCGACGTCTGCGATAGGACTTTTTTGCGGAAGCGACGACCCAATCGGCGGGAAAGGGAAGAAGGTTTTAAGGCTGAATGATTTTTACAAACGTTACGGCGTGCCCACACAGATGCACCTCTACGAGGGCGGTCGTCACGAAATGCACGGCGAAACCAACAAAGAGGAAGTTTGGAACGATATTGCCAATTTCTTTGACAAGTTTATCGTCTGCGGGCAGACGTCTATCGGCGATTTTATCAAAGATTGAAATAAGGCGATTTATCATAGATTGAAAAAGCGAGCGCACAAAAAATTTGCTTATAAAAAAACAGCCTCTTAGGCTGTTTTTAAATTACGTTTTGCTTATTTATAGAACAATATTTTCAAGTTAATTTTGTAGAATTAAATGGGTTGGTGCCTATCAAAATTTCGATTAAAAATTCTCAAAGTGCCTTTTTAACTACATTCCCAAGTGTCGTTTTCGTCTTCGTCGTATAGTACCGTGACACCCTCTCCACTGCCAACTGCGTTGAGAATCGCTTTCTCTGTTGCTTCCACAGCCGCGACTTCAAGAAGCGTAAAACTTACGGCAGGGCGGTGTCCTGTGGCAAGGCAAAACATAGTGTCGCCGTCATAGTCGGTGTGAACGGGGCGAATTGTACGTGCAAGTCCGTTGTGAGAAATCGCCGCCAGTTTGTTCGCTTGAACTTTTGTTAGTTTTGCATCGGTCAAAATACAGCCTATGGTCGTGTTTTTCCCAAGCACCAGTTTGAAAATTGCGCCGTCCAAAAGCGTTTTGTTTGTGTCGATATAACCCCCGTCCGCACTGTGCGCTCCGGCAAGGATTTTGCCGGTTTCGGGATTTACCACGTCGCCCATGGCATTGACTGCTACGACAGCCGTGACGTTGACTCCTGCGACTTTGACAGTTGCCGCGCCAACACCCGATTTGTCGCAGTTTTTAAGCCCTCTGATTTTGCCTACGGTTGCACCTTTGCCAACGCCTATTTGACCAAAACTGAGGGTTTTTGATGCGTTTTCGCATGCATAAAACCCCATTTCTGCGGTTGGGTAGTGGTATTTCTTATCGTTCAAATCGTAGATTACGGCACCTGTTACAATGGGGATTATCTTGCCGCCGGTTTTGTATCCTATGCGGTTTTTCAAAAGGAAATCCATAACGCCGCTGCTTGCGCCAAGTCCGAAAGCACTGCCTCCCGAAAGCACCACCGCGTTGACTTTTTCCATCATTTTTTCGGGTCGAAGTAGGTCTGTTTCTCTGGTGCCGGGCGCGCCGCCGCGACAGTCGCAACCGCCGACGGCTCCGTCTTTTGCAATTATAACGGTGACGCCCGTATGTTCATCGTTGGCGTGGCCGATTTTTATACCTTTGGGAATAGTAACAGTCATATTTTCCTCTAAAATCAAGCGCATTCAGCGCGAATAATTTGCTTTTATGACATTCTTCTTAGGTGCGGAAGCGCGTAAGGGAAAAAGTTTTTGAGCGCAGTACATTTGTCCAGATCAATCCGCTCGCGCTTGCAACCTCCGCGGCACAGTCGATAGTATGTGCAGTCCTTGCAGTCGTCTTCCATGTTCAAACTCTCCGTCAAAAAGTTTATAGCAACCGGATGCTCTTCCAACTTTTTGAAATCGGTGTCCAGAATGTTGCCCATTGAATAGAGGTCGGTGCAATAAAAGTCGCAGGGATAAACTTCGCCGTCTGCTTCAATGACATATTGGTGAGTGCAAACTCCGTTCATGCCGCACTGCTCGGCACGCTTCGAGTGCGCAAGTCTGACGTAATTGTCAAACAGCCTCACAGAAGTGTATTTGCCGTCTATATAATCGCGGGTGTAAAGTGAAAACGCCTTTTTCAAAAAGTTTTCATAGTCATGCGAGTTGATATAGAAATCGGCTTCGCTCTCCAATATATTTTCCGCTTCGTCGCCGTGGTAGAAAAAACTTTCGGGCGTGTCGCAGGGCGGCAGGGAGAGAGGCTTCAAGCAGGGTATAAACTGCAAATATTTGAATTTGTTTTTGCGGAAAAATCCGTACACGTTAATTATGCGGTCGGTCACGGGTTTTGTCAAAACAGTAAGGATATTGAAATCCACCTTTTTTAATTGCAACAACTTTGCCGCGGCATAGACTTTTTCAAAGGTTGGGTTGCCGTCTTGGTCCACCCTCAATGCGTTTGCTTCTTCGTCGCCGTCAAGCGAAAGCCCGACCAAAAACTTATTTTTGTAAAACAAATCGCACCACTCTTCGTCGATGAGCGTGCCGTTGGTTTGAACAGAAACCTGCATTGAGCTTTTTTTCTTATTTAGTGAGGGAACCATCGCGGCAAAGTATTTATAATAATCAATGCCTGCAAGCAACGGTTCGCCGCCTTGAAAGGACAACATCACCAAACTGCCGTCGGCATAATCGAACGCTTTTTTCAATATCTCGCGCAGGGTATTTAGGCTCATCATGCCGTGAGAAGGTAACTCTCTTAGTTCTGAAAGGGAGTGATAAAAACAATATTTGCATCTCAAATTGCAGTTTGAAGACGCAGGTTTTATCATTATCGAGATTGGCGGCATATCTAATTGTTCCTTATATTGGCTATTGTAACACATTAAACCGTTTTTTTCAAGTTGCAAATGGAGAAGTATCCGCATTGGAACGTGGGGAGGAGTTGATTTAACTCATAAATTTGAAATTTCACTTGAATATAGCAACCTCGCTTCTGTATTACATTGTAAAAATTTGCACACAACACTATTTTGAGGTGAAATATGCAGGAGTTTTGGGATCGCATCGTAAACTTTTTCAAGGGTGTGGGAGTTAATTTCTTGTACGGATTGGTTATCCTAGTCGTCGGACTTATCGCCGTAAAGATAATCAAAACAGTCATAAGAGCAATATTCAAACGCCGCAAAAAAGACGAAGCGATGACGCATTTTGTCGTGTCGCTTATCGATGTAATTCTAAAAATCGTGGTTTTTGTGTCAGCGCTTGCGACAATGGGAGTGAACACCACGTCCATTATCACCGTATTAGGCACTTGCGGAGTTGCAATCGGACTTGCTCTAAAAGACAGCCTTGGAAATCTCGCGAGCGGCATTTTGATAATATTCAACAAGCCTTTCAAAAAAGACGACTATATCGAAGCGGGGGGAGTCAGCGGCAGTGTGCAAGAGATAAACCTTTTCAACACAACGCTTCTAACGCCCGACAACAAACTTATCGTGTTGCCAAATTCCGTAACATCGGGAAGCGCAATCATAAATTATAACGCCAGCGATATTCGACGTTTGGATATTGACGTTATGCTCGCAAAAGGAACGGATTTAGATACCGTCCGCGAAATACTTTCCGGCGTTGTGGAAAAGAGCGAATACAGGCTTGAAGAAATAAATTATGAAATATTTTTGACGACACAAACTGTCGGATACGTTGTTTTGCAACTTAGAATATGGGTAAAATCCGACACTTTTTGGGATGCGAAATTTGCACTTAACGAAAGTGTCTACAACGCCACCAAAGAGGCCGGTTTCTTGCCTCCCAACCCCGCAACGGACGTTTCGCTTATAAAGTAAAAACAAACAAAAAAAGGACTGCACAGCAATCCTTTTTTTCGGTTCCTACTGCTCATTTATAGAGAATTCCTTAGAATAATCGTGAAAATGTCGGAACCACCTCAGGGGCTTAAAGTCAGCTTTCGGTGAATTCGTTGTTTGAGCAACTGGGGCAAGGCGGCATTTTGTCGTACTCGCCAACCGTAACTTTGGTGTGGCAGTTTGTGCACGAGTATGTGCCTCTGCCGGGTTTTTCACCCGTCTTAACGATGTGACTCATATTTTCACCTCCTATATTGGTAACAATATTGTGCGCTCTAATGGGTGCGCTATTCTTTTGCGCGGCTGTAAATATTTGGTATGACATCAAAGTTCGGTGGTAGAAATTATGAACTGCAGGCACGCATTTCCATACGGTTGACTTTGGCGCTGAAAGTGTTATAATAAACTCTTAATGGCATAAAACATACGCGTCGCTTGCGCGCGTCCGCACATCAAGGAGACAATATGAGCCTTAAAGAAAAGGGGATGGAACTATTTTCGGAAGGTTGCAACTGCTCACAGGCAGTCGTACTTGCCTGCGCGGATTATCTTGACGCAGACCGAAAAACCCTGATAAACGCAGCGGCTCCTTTCGGCGGCGGTATGGGCAGAATGAGAGAAGTCTGCGGAGCTGTGAGCGGTATGCTTATGGTCATTGGGCTGAAATTCGACCGCGATATAACGAAAGATAAAGGAAGCAAGATGCAACTTTACGCATTGGAGCGCGAAGCGGCTGAAAAGTTTAAAGAAAAAACCGGAAGTATCATCTGCAGAGAACTGCTCGCGTCCCGTCCGCACTGCGACGTGCCAAACGCCGAGAAAATTGGTTGTAAAGAACTTGTCGGCATTGCTCTCGGCGTACTTGAAGAAATGAATATAATCAAAGAGGACTGAATGGAAAAATTAAACTCAAAACAAAGAGCAAATTTGCGCAGTATTGCACAGACGCTCAAACCGCTATTCAACGTTGGCAAGGGCGGAATAAACGACAATATGGTCGCGGATATATTTACCGCGCTTGAATCGCACGAACTGGTGAAAATCAACGTGCTGAAATCCTGCGAAGTTTCTGCAAAAGAAATCGTGGACGGCCTTGCCGCGGCAACAAAGTCGGAACCAGTGCAGGTTATCGGAAACAGAATTGTATTGTACCGCTACAGCACCAAAGACGGTGTAAAACACCTCGAATTTGCATCAAAATCTACTGATTAAGGTGTATAAAAATGAGAGACGACAAAACACTGCTTTCGCCTGAAAATCCCAAAAAGGAAGAACCTAAGACCGCCGTGGAAAAAGAGGCTGAAGAGGCAAAACGGCGCGAGAGGCAAAAGACACAGCAATTCAAAAAACAATATTTTGATTATTACGACGACGTGAAGATAGGTTCAAGAGAAGATTGGTAATACAATTTTATGCAATATATTGAAAAACTAAGAATACGCCGACAGTTACTCATATAGATACACTATGAATTGGTTGAAAAAAATCTTAATTAAAGATTACGTTAGCACAGAAAAGGCTGAAGTAAGGACGCGTTACGGCACCGTTGCCGCAGTTATCGGCATAATTTCCAACGTTGTGCTGTTCGCTTTCAAGTTGCTTGTCGGAATTATCGGCTCAAGCATCACGATCATGGCAGATGCAGTCAACAATTTGTCAGACGCGGGTAGCAGTGTTGTCACTCTGGTCGGCTTTCGTCTGTCCGGCCGTCCCGCCGACAAACAGCATCCCTACGGCCACGCGCGTTACGAGTATATAAGCGCGTTGGTAGTCGCGGTAATTATTTTGATCATCGGCGTGTTGCTGTGCAAATCTTCCGTAGAAAAAATCATATCGCCGGTTGTTACAACCGTGTCGGTTTTCACTTATGTTGTGCTTTGCGTTGCCATATTGTTGAAAGTTGTCCAGATGTTTATCTACCGCGATTTTTCAAAAAGCATAAAAAGCGATGCGTTGCGAGCGTCGTCCTGCGACAGCCGTAACGACGTTTTTGCAACCACGGTCGTGCTTATATCCACAATCGTAATTGACACAACGGGTGTCAATATCGACGGATATATGGGTATTGCCGTGTCGCTGTTTATCGTTGTTTCGGCGGTTATGCTTATCCGCGACACAATAAATCCGCTTATTGGCGCAGAGCCGGAAAGCGAACTTGTTGAAAAAATACGTACCAAGATTTTTTCCTATCCCGGTGTTATCGGCATGCATGACCTTATGATTCACAACTACGGCGCAACAGCTTGCTTCGTAATTGTGCACGTGGAAGTCGATGCGAAAGTTCCGATTATGGAAAGTCACGATATGGTTGACAATATAGAGCACGATTTTTGGACGGAATTTAACATACACCTCAATATCCATATGGACCCCATTGACTTAGACGACGAAGAACGCGGCAAACTAGAAGAGCGCGCAAAGGCCGTGCTAAAAGGTATGGAAAGCGATTTAACTTTGCACGATTTCAGGATTGTGAGGGGCAGCAGCCATACAAACTTATTGTTTGACGTTGTGATTCCCTTCGAAAGTAACGTTTCGTTGTCGTCGGTCAAAGACGCAATGGAAACAGAATTCAATTCAGGAGAGGCCAAGTACTTCTTTGTGATAGAAGAGGACAGATAAGGAAATATGAAGTTTTTGTTTTTCGATATAGAATGCAGCGAAGGAAAAAGTATGTGCAGTTTCGGCTACGTATTAACTGACGAGTCGTTCAACATTTTAGAAAAAGAAGATATTTTGATGAATCCGGAGTCCTTTTTCCATACAGGCGCTTGGGGGAAAAAACAGCGCGAAAAAGAACCCGGTATTGAACTGGCATATCCTGTTTCAGAATTTAATTCAAGTCCAAAATTCCCATTTCGCTACCAACGAATAAAAAGCATTTTGGAAACTCCCGACTGCCTTACATTCGGCTTTTCACACCAAAACGACGCTTTCTTTTTGAATCATGCTTGCGACAGATACAAAAAATCTTTTCTAAACTACAAATTTTTTGATATACAAAACATATACGGTGAACTTTACGGAGTTTCAAAAGGCAATCAGGTAGGCTTGGACAAAATCATTTCCGTGTTTGAAATCAATATCGAAGACTATATTTTGCACCGAAGCGATGAGGATGCTGAGGTCACTATGCTTGCCGCAAAAGCTATTTGTGAGTCCAGGAACCAAACGCTTCAAGACTTAGTCAAAGAATGCCCGGGATGTGCAGGCGAAGTGCGCGACGGTAAATGCGTATACATCGAGAAAGAAAAACGACGCATTGCCGAACTTAATAAACCGATATCGGTCAAATCCAACCGCCTTACCGATACAAACCGCAGAATATTGAAGCAATATCTCTACTTCGTTAAGCCGCGTGCAAACGCGGATAGCGCCATAAACGGCAAAAAGTTTTTGATGAGCCTAAACTTTGAAATGAACAATTTCAGAGAAGTTATGGCAATAGTAGCCAAACTTGCGGATAGGGGAGCGAAGTACGTTTTGCAGGCGTCGGGAGCCGATTATTATGTGGAATATGGAAATGACGTGCGCCCGTGCGTTAGAAAAAGTTTTGTCACAGAAGCAAAAAGCAAGGGAGCGGATATAAAGCTAATTTCTTTTGAGCAGTTTTTGAAAATGATAAATTCAACGAAAGAGGAACTTTCCGCAACTCCTCTTCCGCAAAAGCATATTTTTGAGGCAACGGAACGCGCAAAACCCAGCAAACCTGCTCGCACAATGCCAAAGACTCACCAAAGAGAACAAATAGCCGTGTC
>CAYJCS010000035.1:0-10799 GCA_964368715.1 uncultured Bacteroidaceae bacterium
TTATTATTTCAAGAGGATTTCCCTCACTTTCAAAGATTATTACGATTATGCCGGCACGGGTAATCCTGTTGCGGGCGACGCATACGACATTTGGTACGCATCCGGTCTCAAGTCACTGAAAGTCGGTATCACAACGATAGACGTTTCAGCCGGTACGGCCATAGGATACACTCCGTTTAACGTGACCACCACGGCAGGCGACGTTCAGGGAGGACAGTTCCAAGTCTCGCGCACAAACCGCGTAAACCTCACAGTCACGATATACATAAAAGTCAATTGCAAAGTAGACGTTCAAGTAACGGACTTCGGCGGCGCGACTTCGTCAAACCGCATAGTTGACGTCAAAGGTATCGACGGGACTGCCCCTAGCGACACTCCCACAATGGATACAATCGACAACACCGCGGCACTTTACACAACAGGTTTCACGGGTTGGAACAACATTGCGTGGACATCCACAAGCACGTTCTCGGTTCCCATGAACCAAAACGAAGACTTAAGTGAAGGCGCAGTGCCTTATATGTGGTTCTATTCCGTGCAAAAAGCCGATACTCCGCAGGCTGCTTCGGCACTGACGCCGACAGTTTGGAACGAGGATGCACTAAGGTCAAGAGTGCCATTTGCAGTCAAAAACCTTGCAAGTTTCGATTACGATTTTATAAACGGCGTGGCATCTCCCATATTCAACTCCAACGGCACGATCAAATACGGCGTCAGCGGACAAAACGGCGGTAACGTCACCGGTCCCGGATATTATTTGTTCACATTCTACACGATGGATATGTGCGGCAACGCAGGAGATAATTCCATTTCCTATTTTGTAAGAGCCGACTATCTCACTCCTCAAAACACACTTTCGCTTTTAAACGGTGAAAGAACAATCGCCAATAACGGTGATTGGGCAAGCGTGGACACACTAAGAGTCACGCTCAATCAATCAACGATAAATTTGTCCGGAAACACTCTGTTATTCAACGACTACAACGGCGACGCGCATAGCGTGGCAGTCAACGGCACGGGCAGTTTTGCCGATCCTTATCACATTATTTCCGTGGACGGCGTGGGCATGAGCGCATGCAACAGTTGCACGGTGCTTGACGGCGCATATCAAATCATCATCAATTATTCATATACAGCCCCCAACGGAACAAATCCCGCTTCTGCTGTTTGGGAGATAATTTTCGGCTCAAATAAACACCCCGGAACCGATAATTATGAAAATATCAGTTATGCAACAAAGTTTACACTGATTGCAGGCACCAATCCCGAACCTGACAGACCCGTGGAATATTTTGACAAGGGCGATCCTGTTTACGATACGGACGGCACGACTCTTTTACACTACAAATGGCAGTACCTTTCCGGCAAGAGATATTATGACGGCGTTTATATCCGTTTGGACCGCAACGCGCCCGAGACTCCTCAGATTTACGACCGTAACGTTGATAACGAATATTTTGTCGAAGGAGCAATGGCAAATAACGGCGGTGTTTACAATGTAAGCACATACTCACCCGGTGAACTTCGCTCTTGGCTCAACGCCTGGACCTGCGATGCAACCGTTTCATTCTCTGAAAACTTGATAAGCGAATTCCCCGCAGACATCAAAGTTTACGTCGCTATGAAAAACATCGTTTATTTCAACGGCGAAAACAACGATTATCTTACTTTGAAAAATTCAGTAGCGGGCAGTTCCGTCAATAATTTTTATATCGACTTTTTGAACGCAAATCGTTCCAACGCTGCTGACTTTTACGATTTTGACAACGTCAATATTTTAACCGGTGCGGAACTTGCAAGCGGAAGTTATAACTGCGCCGTAAACATGATTTCGTCACTTGGTGCAGGGCTTCGCGTTATCTATATCTGGTCTGTTGACCAAGCGGGCAATTACAGCGAACTGGGCATTCACTATATGTTTGTCGATAACAACACCTATTATGTGAAAAGCGAAGTAGAAAACGGTATATTTGCTTCCTCTGTCTGCACGGTCGCAACAGGAGGTTCAAGACTGTCATTAAAGCGCGGCGCGTTTTATGAAAATTCTTACACCCTCGCAGAAGGCTTTGCACCTTACAAATTGCTCAGTTCCAGCAACGGCGTAGTTTCAGAACTTTGGATGACTGAAGATCCCACATCGTTCTCGCAATCTTCGCAGGGCAAAGTCGCGGCAATCAACGGCACCGATTTCTCGTTTTATTTCGACAAGTCCGAAGATTACGGCTCAATGAAATCAAGCGGTGGCGAGAGCAACGATATTCTTGTTAAATTCTATTATCGCAAAGTCATTGACTTTGCCGTAACCAACACCACTGTCAAATACGCAGGCGGAGTAACGGCGGTCCCGTTCTCAATAGGTGACGAAACCGCGCGCGCGTTTATGCAATATCTGTTCACGGGCAACGGCACAACTGTGTTCAACGAAGAGGAAGTCGTGGGAGCATTCCCGACTAACGTTGGAAATTATAAGTTGTCTATGTGGATAGACGATGAAAGTTACATCACGGCAAAAGACTATTCAAACCAAAATCTTAGCTACACCATTTCCAAAGCCGAACTTATTGTGACTGCGGTTTCTTCTTCAAACGAATACGGCAGTTTGCAAACGCTTGACTATACTGTCAGCGGATTGGTCGGCGGCGACGTCGGAAGCAAACCATGGAACGTAAGCGTCCTTGTGTTGCAAGATGCAACTGCGGAAGATATAGCCGCAGGCTATAATACGTATCCTGTCGGTTTGTACCGCATTGTTTTGGGCAAAGACGGCGAGAGCTTTGAATGGGATTTGAGTTCCGCGTCAAGCCTCGATGCAGGCTCTGAATTCCCGATAAGCAACTATAAAGTTACGTTTGTCGGCGCTTATCACAGCGTATCAAAACAAGTTATCACAGTCCATTTGGCTGTGAACCAGAAAAAGACTTTCGGTGATGCAGACGACAATTTCCGTTTTTACGTTGAAAAAGACAGTTTGCCTTCTTCAATATATTCAGTCGGCATGACAAATGAAGATTTGATTTCTAATCTTGTCGGTGAAAACGGTGTATTCAAAAATGCCGAATACACGGGCGATGAAATAATTCTTTACTTCTATATGCGTGCAACAAGCGGGGCTTCTCTAATAAGACGCACCGCAGGCGAAAATGTAGGCACATACGACTTTAGTTCTTACGCAGACAACTTTGAACTCGACGACAACTATTCCGTGGTCGTTGACGTTAGCACTCCCATTTACTATACGATTGAACAGCGTAACGTTGTCTTAACGCCCTATAACGGTCAAGTATTCAGTTATAACGCAGAAGGGAATTACGAAATTTCCTTTGGATTTAACTCGGAAGCGGACTCTGTATACAGCGAATATCTCACAAAGGGCTTCAAACTATCTGCGTCACCCGTTGGCATCCTCACCCCTGACGAAAACTTTGCCTATTACGTTTACACAATTATCACCGATACAAACGACTCAATAGTCGAAAACACTGCAAACGTCAGATTTACGACAAGTTCCACATCGGTTACGGCGCAAGTCAGACAGGTTAAGACAAGCCCCGCAAAGATTGTCGTGACTGTAAGTGCAAAGGTAGGACAAAGCTTTGTTTACGGACAAGACTTTGGCACAAACGGCACAGCCGCCAATGTTACGTACAATGCCACCGACTACAACATCACTTTCTCAAGCGGCACAATGCCCGAGAACTCCACGATAAAATGGACCGCAACACTTTATAAAAACGGATCGGCAGCAACCAAGAACACCGATGGCTACTTTGGCGTTTGTGGGTATACAACCCAAATTACATCCGCTCAACTGTTGGTTAACGGTGTCTTAAGCTCTGATTATCTTGTTTCGGTCGCGCCTTACACGGTCAACTTCACACCCGCAGCAGTGACCGTTACGCCCTCGGCAACGGTTACGTCCAAAGCATACGGCCAACTTGACAGCGTATACAGTTTAGGATTCAACGCGGCCGGCAGCGGCAATTTTGCATTGAAAAACTTTGCTTCAATCATCAGCGGAAGCCTTATTAGAGGCATTTACGCCGCCGACGGGACATTTGTTAGGGCGGCTCGAAGATATGACTATGCCTCAAACGCCAACGGCGAATTTACCGAAAACGGTTTGATACGTCATTACCGTCTTGGTGTCGGCACCGCGTTTGAGTCTTCCGATCCCAATTTCTATGCAGTAGTGAACGAAGCGTCTTTGGATGCATTCCGCTTGTTGATTTCCCCGGCGGTGATAGAACTCAGCCAAAGCGACTTCTACGGCAAAAACAAAGTGTTTGACAACAATACGCAAGTCAAATATGCCACAGGAGAAAAAGAATCCGTTGTCAATCTTTCTGCATATCTTGTGCGCAGTACGGACAACGTTCACGTTGATTTCGACGCAAACTACAATTCGTCCGAAGCGTGCAGCGGCAAAACGATAACGTTCAACAACTTGTCTCTTGACGGAGATCAGGCTCAAAACTACGTCCTCTATTTTGAAGGTACACCGATTACGCCCGATGATTCCTATGTCGTCACAACTTTGCCCGACGGCAGCCCGATTGAAATCACCGTCGCGCCTTTCACTCTCATCAAGTCCTACTTCAGTTTCACAAAAGAATATGACGGAACGACAGCGATGACAAAGAACAATCTTTCGATATTGAGCGAATGCAGACTGTACGGAACGCCTTTCATTCTTGAACCTGCAACCATCAACTTCGCTTCCCCCAACGTTATCGCAAACTACGCTACAAACGTAACGCTTTTCTTTGAGGGTATCACAAGTGAACTCGTTTTTGACGAAGAGAACAGCGAAGCGGGAATAAGCGTGGAATACGTCACTTCTCCCACTGTCGGTATGCGCATCACAATTCTCAATCTCTCCGGTTCCATCACCAAAAAGATTATATCTATTGACGACATAACCGCTTTGGAAGCGGTTTCGCGCAAATACAACGGCACGTCCAATATACGCATTGAATACGGCTTTGACAGTTCAGTTCTGGGAGCGGGCGATACAGTCGACGACATAGGTTTGACATTCGTCGCCACCATACCCTCAGCAAACGTCGGTGATTACAATGTGACGTTTACAAGCCTTACTTGGACCGCCAATTCGAACTATTGCGTAGACTTTACCGCCTCCGATTTGAATGCAGCGTACAGCGATGCGTCGGCTCTCGATGTCACAATTTCAAAAGCCGAAGTTGCACTAAACGTCGTTTTCAACGCCGACAAGCAATATTCGGGTGCTTCAAAAACCACACTGACAAAAAATACGGCTTCAACTCTCGTTGAAGACCTTGCCGGAATGGACGTCAGAAACGTCGCGTTAGACGGAACTACGCTAAACAAATTCTATTTTGTGGATCCTATCGATCCAACGGTTTGGGCTGAAGAAAAAGCATACTTCAACTACACTTGGAGTGTTGTCAACTTCCAATATGTTTTGAACGATGATCTAAACGCTTCGGTTGCATTCAACGGTAACGACGTCATTGCACACGACGTGAGAGTAAGCAATTTGACGCTTGGCTCGCCCCTCGCAGGCACGGACGCCGTTTTATCAAACTATTGTTTAGTGGCATTCGTTTACGATTCAGCGACCGAATCATACGTCGAGAAACAGATTGATTTAGAATCGGGCACTATCGCCCCCTTCGACCTGCACGAAGTCGCACCGCTCAACCGTAAGGAACTGAAACCCAACGTCAACGGCGTCAGAGTCAGCGACAAGGTTTACGATGCAACCGTATCCGCTCCCGTAACACTCACAAACAAAGTGGAAATCGGCGTGGCATTAGAGGACGAGGATTATGTGGACGTAGCCTTCAACGCCTCATTCGACACCAAAAACGTAGGCACTCAAAAAGTCACAATCCGTATCACGGGACTGCAAGACGTGCCGGACGGCGAAGATGTGAACCATAATCTTGCAAGGAACTACGTCATCACAACCGTACTTCCGTGCTATACAAACGCCACTATTTCACCGGCTCCGCTCCTTGTGAATGCATCTGTCGGCAGCAAAATTTATGACGGCAAAAACACCGTAAGTTCCGGCAATATCTCGATTTCGGCAGTTGGCTATTATCCTGCCGAAACCGACGTCATTTCGGTGACTGCTCGTTATGCTAGTTACAACGGAAAAGACGTAGATACAACGAGTGCGGAAGTGGGCTATTTTGAAGTGCTGTCCACATCAAATACTTCAATCAACTATTATCTGGTTTATGCAAGCAACGTAGACACCGAAGGTAAAATCGCAAGTGATAAACTCGGTGCCATTACGCCTGCGGCAAACACCTATTATTATGCTTTGGCAACGCGCACGACCTACGTTTTGACCAACACTCAATATGAACAACTTGCGGGCACTCCCGTAGTTTTGGGAACGTACAAGCGCAGCCGCGTTGAATATAAGATTATCGACGCTGCAACATATCAAGCGGTCGTCGAGGCAGCTTTAGGCACAGGCATTGAAACTGTTGACATCACGGTGTTTGACAAAGCGACAGGTACGATTTCGCCAAAGCCCGTCACCATTGCCATAAGCAAACTGGAAGGCTCGACCGCTTTCAGCAAATCCTATGACGGAACAAACGTGTTTAATGGTGTTTACGGCACTGACTACGAAATCGGTCAATCAACGGGCATACTGCCCGCCGATGCGGAATACGTAGTGCTTGACAGCGCCCATGTGTATGCAAGTTACAACTCTTCAAGCGCAGGCTCCACTTATGTCAACTTCACATTCGGATCAGGTTCAATTGCTCCGAAGGAAGGAATCGATCCGGAGTATGCAAATATTTACCAAAACTATGCTTGCTCCGAAATACCCGCCAAGATAGTTGCGTCCATTGAGAAGTTGATTATGACCGCAACTCTCAACTCAACGTCGTTTAGTTATGGCAGCAAGCCCGATTCGTTTGCCGACAAAGTCGATTACAAAATCGGCACTACGGAACTGGTCGTAGACGGCAATGCCATGTATCTGACAAAGACTGACTATCAGACCCTGTTCAGCGCACGCTGGGCCGAAATTGATTCTTTAAAAGAAGATGAAAAGGCAGCGGTCCTGAACGGCAGAATTTTCACAAAAGACGCAAATGACGTATTTACGTCCTGCGACGTCGCGCTCCTTGAGGATGAGGAAGCAGAAGTATACTTCAAAATAGGCGGCGTTCAAAACGTTCCTTCGGTCATTTCAGCTTCCGTCACTTCACTCACCAGAGCAGGAAATTACAGTTACGCTCTTAGCGGCGGCAACACAACAAACTTCAGGTTTGAATTTGTCTACACCGCATTTGACGGCAGCGGCAACTCTGTTGCAAGAACCGACGGCAAACTGATGAGTGACGTGAAGATAACAAAGGCAGTTTTGAAAGTATCCACGTCTTCCGGCACTACCGCGCAAAGATACGTGCAATATTACGGAAAAGCAACGCCTGTCGTCACATTAAATTATGTCGGCTTCAAAAACAGCGACGGAGTATCGTCTATAAGGACGGCACCGACAGCGGCGTTCAAACTTTGCACCATAAATAATGATGATACTATGACAATAGGCGAAGCGGTGAGCGCGTCTTCGATCCTGTCGTCAAAACTTGCCGCAAATCAAAAATATCTGGCGATAATCGATTTGACAGACGCCCAAGCGACCAACTATACATTCGAACTTGATACAAACGCAAACGGATCCAATGCCGCGTATCTTGACGTCGTAATGTCCGCTCTCAGCGGATTGACGCTAAACGATATCGTGGTATCCTACAACGGACTTGACCGCACACAACTTGTATCCGGTTCAATAAAAGGAACTCAAACGGGAGACGTAATCGACGTAAAGTTCTACGATAGTGCTCTGCACACATCTTTGATCAGCGGAGCAATTAAAAACGCAGGTATTTATTATGCGCTCGTAACCGTATCAAGAAATACAGTCGGTGTTGAAGGTTATGAAGAAGTATGCACTTTGCAAACCAAATTCACAATCAACAAGGCGACCATCAACATCTCAGCCGCTTCTCAGACTTACACCTATGACGGAACCGAATATTATTTGGACATTGACGACGTAACGGTTGCGGGCGCGGTTGCATCCGAACTGGCAACGCTAAAAAGCATGTTCAGAATCAGTGTCACAAAAGACGGCGAACTCTTGGCTTATTCATCGTTTGCGGATGCAGGCAGTTATATTATAAAAGTAGAGTATACTTATGCCGAAGCAGATACTTCACTGTACACCAAAAACTATAACAAAGCGTCTGCGCAGATAACCTATGCCATAAAACCTGCAGAAATTATCGTTACGGTAGACAGCAACACTATCCGTCAAAAATATCCGACATATAAAACGGATGAAAACGGTGAGTTTGAACTTGATGCCGACGGCAACAAGAAAGAAATCGCTTACGGTATTACCTACACATACAGGCTTAAGGATGCTTCCAGCGGATTGAGTCTAAGCAAGTCCAACTTTAAGTTGACTTACTACACAAAGAAGAACTCTGTCACGAAGATTAAAGGGTCGGGTGTGTATCACTTTGAAATCACGTACACGGATACAAACTACAAGACAGTCGGAGATGTCAACGGCAACTACTACTGCGGAGAAAACACCATATCTCTTATTGAAGACGAAATAATTTATGCCGTTATGACACTGCCTGACGGCACCAATTTTGCAAACACTGCGACTCTTGAACGCGATGAGTACTATTCTGCTTTAAAGGCGAACATGGATGAAAAAGAACTAGCTTATTGGAACGCAGTAGATTCTTACATGCCTGGTATTGCAGACGAATACCACTACACAAGATTGCTTGCCATTGCTCAAGTCAAACTCATGCAAAGCGGAGAAGAAGTTCTCCTGCCTGTTGGCACAACTGTATCTATGCAAGTTATGGTGCCTTCAAACATCAAGAACATGACCGGTGTCGAAGTCTATTACGTTAACGAGGCCGGCGGACTCAGCAGAGTAAGCAGTTATACGTATGACGCCAACACAAGACTATTGTCCTATGAAGCGCCTTATGTTTCATCTCTCGTATTTGTACAGGTTGATGAAATAAATATGCTCTTCGGATTGCCTTACTGGTTGATCGGAGTGATCGGAGGTGTGGCAGCGATTGCCATTAGTGGCATTTCTGTCGGTATATCGCTCGGCGTAAAGAAGAAAAAGAGGAAGGCTCTACTTGCAACGGAAGGAGACGGATCTTTGCTTGATGCAGAAGTCTGTGAAGAGGACGAAGCACTGCAAGCACTTCCGTTTGAAGAAGAAACGGAAATAAAAGCAATGCCGAATGAAGCAGTTCCCGCGACTGCCACAGCAGACACGGTAGCACCTGCTTTCGAAGCTGTGAGTGTCAAACAACCTCCTGTTGTCGGAGCTAAACCCCCTGTCGACGGAGTAAAGGCCGCAAGCGAGACTGCACCTGTGGCAGCGACGGCACCCGCCTCCGAGGCAGTTAGTGCCAAAAAGCCCCCTGTTGTCGGAGCAAAGCCTCCTGTTGTCGGAGCAAAGCCTCCTGTTGTCGGAGCTAAACCCTCTGTTGACGGAGTAAAGGCCGCAAGCGAGCCTGCACCCGCAGCCGCACCTACAGCGCCGACTCCCGTGAATCAGCCGAGGCCCGTCACAAACAATCGCCCGGTAAGGCCTGAAAACATTGGTCCCAAAAAACCACCTGTTGTAGGAGTAAAAAATCCTAATGCTGCACCTGATTCTGCATCCGAACTTGTTGCCGCATCTATGGAACCTAAGCAGGCACCTGCCAAAAAACCGCCCGTTGTCGGAGCTAAACCCGCAGCAAAGCCTGCGCCCACAGCCGCGACGGAAACTCAAGCACCGACTTCTCCTACACCTGAAAAGAAAAAGCCACCCGTTGTAGGAGCAAAAAATCCGGAAAAACCCGGCTCGTCCAAATAAACGCCAATTCAAGATAATTGCGCATTTAGCACATAGACAAATTTAGATAAGCAAAAAGCCGATAAATATCGGCTTTTTGCATAAATCGGTTTCAATTTTTGATTATAAGCGGGTTGAACGCAAGTTTTTAAAAAATATTTTTAATATGCGTAGTCATTCGGATTTAGGCTGGCAAAAGTTTCGTTTCATTACTCTTGATTTCGCGCGCACACTACTATATAATATATACAATAGTAAATTGGGAGTATTATATCCATATGAAAAAAATTGCAGTTGGTTGTGATCATGGCGGCATAGTGTTGAAAGACAGCGTTATCGACACGCTAAAAGAATTGGGTGCCGAAGTCGTCGATTTTGGCACTTATAATACCGATTCGGTTGACTATCCTGTTTTTGCTCTGAAAGTGGCAGAAGCCGTAAAAAACGGTGAATGTGAAGCAGGTGTTCTTATGTGCGGTACAGGCATAGGGATTTCTATCGCGGCCAATAAAGTGCCGGGAATACGCGCCGCAGTTTGCACAAACACGTATATGGCTCAACTCACAAAAAATCACAACAATGCAAATATTATCGCGTTGGGCGGCAGAGTTATAACCCCTGATGATGCAAAAGCAATTGTCACAGCGTGGTACACCGCAGAATACGAGGGCGGCAGACATCAGCGCAGGCTTGACATTATTTCGGACATAGAAAAGAAATACAAGTAAGAGGGAAGCATGATTGAGGAAGTCTTAAAAGACATCAGAGACGCAGAACAAAAGGCCGACGAGATAATAAAAGCCGCCGAAGCACAATCCAAAACGATAGTTTTGGAAGCGGAAACAGAGGCTGAGTCTCAAAAAAAGGCTACGGTCTTCGAATGTAGAGCCGACGTGAA
>CAYJCS010000036.1:0-10667 GCA_964368715.1 uncultured Bacteroidaceae bacterium
TTGTATGCCTGCGGCTTCCAAAATGTTTTCGGTATACACACCTTTTCGCACTTGAAAATCCTCTTCGTAAGTAGGGGCACGTACACCAGAAAAATAGGCGATAACGTCGCTTCGGCTTATCTTTTCGGACACGCGGCTTTGCGCGTCAAGTATGGCGTTCATGCTTTCGGCATCGGTAGTCGTGTCTTCTCTGTCGGGAGTTTCAATTACGTTTGGCCCAACAAGCATATTGCCGTCAACTGAATGAATACTGCCGATCCCTTTTGTGTGAGAGCCAAGCGCGGCGATAACATCTTTTATGCCGATCTTCTTTTCACCCGGCAGTGCGGGAGGCAGAGTTGTTGGCGCTTTTGCAAAGCTGGTGTTTACAAGATAACCGACTTTTTTGTCCAAAATAATGTCGGTTCCCTTTCTTGGATGAATGGTAAACGTGCGATCTAAGGCCATATCCGCAATCACATCTGCATACACGCCCGCGGCGTTTATCACGATTTTTGGATAGATTAAACCCCTGTTTGTGCAAACAGAGACAATCTTATTATCTTTCACTTCCATTGATTCAACCGCCGTATCAAGGCAGATTTTGACTCCGTTATGCGCGGCGTTTTCGGCAAGTGCAACCGTCATTTTGTAGGGGCTGGTTATGCCGCCAATCGGCATAAACAAGCCACCGTAACACCAACTGGGGATATACGGCTCCACGCTTTTAAGTTCTTCCGCCTTCATAAATTTCACACCTTCGATTTTTAGGCGTTTGGCGTTTAATTTCAAAACGGAACAAAGTATTTTTTCCCAAGGTCTGCCGATGATGAGCACTTGTCCCTTTTGCTCAAACGGGACGTCTAGGTCGCGGCAAAGCGCCGGATACATTTTGTTGCCCGCGTGGTTATAGATATGTTTTTGAGAAGTTGGAGAGTAGTTTATGCCAACGTGAACAACGCCGCCGTTTCGGGAGGAGCCGCCAACTGCTACGTCATATCCGCGCTCGACAAGCATAACATCAAGTTTGTATTTGGATAGTTCTCTTGCCGCGGCGCAGCCTGTGATGCCTCCGCCGATTATAAGAACGTCAGGCGACGCGCCGTCATATGCTTTGTCGGATACGGGAGGCGTATAAATTGATGGCAAAAAGTTTTTTTCAGTTATGCGGTTGACTACACCGAGATAGCGTTTATCCACGGCGAGTTTGCCAGCCTTTACGGCGGTTTTCCACTCGTCAACTTCGCCCGTAAGCACGATGCAACCTCTGTCTTCGGTCACTTTTATATCCGGACAGAGTTTGGAAATCTTTTTTTGTATTTTTTTAAAACTGCTCATTTCGTGCTTATTTGATTTTTGATATTATCCGCATGATTTGGTCGGACAAAAATTGTCTTTCGGATGCGATATTCCAAAGTCCCTCGCGCAGTATCAATGCGACGATTCGCCACTTTGCAACTTCGTCTAAGTTTACGTTTGTGGATTTAAGATAATGTTTCATAAAGCTCTTGCCGAGAGACTTTCTGACTGTTGCATAGAAAAGGTATTGCAGTTTGCTGCACCCGGGGAACAATTCCGCGTCGGAGAAGAGAAACTGCATCATAGCGACTTCGCATTCGGGACGGCCTTTTGCGGCTGTCATCCAGTCGATTGTGACGGTTTTTTTGGTTTTTAGGTCGATAAGCACGTTGCCCGTGTGAAAATCAAGATGCAATATCGTGTTATCGCCCGGTAGCGCGCGTATATAAGCCTTTGCCGCGGCGATTTCTTCTCCGCACAAAAAACTGAATATGTCTTTGTTGTCAAGGCATTCACATGCGATTTCTCTAACGTCACGCAGTTTGTCGCTGTGGCATTTTTGGACTTTTACGTGCTCCGCTGCCAAAATTCCGCCGGCGGTAAGCAGCAGTGCCGGATTTTTTTCAGGAGCGTTTGTCATCGGAATGCCGCTAAGCTTCTCCAAAATTATGCCGTAGCGGTCTCCGCTTTTCACCTTTCCGTACACTTTCATAGGCGTTGCGCCGCTGGCACTTACTTCACAAGTGTTTGAATATTCCAAATCAACGTATTCTTCGGGATAATCGGCTAGGTATAATTTCAACAATTTACCTTCGCCAAAATTGAATACCTCGCTGGATCTGCCATGTTCGGCCGGTGCGTCTTTTATCTCGTTTATGATTTCAAACGGTATGCTCATTTTGTTTCCCCCTTAAAATGTTTGAAATGTTTTGTGTTGTACATCGCGGCGGACGAATATGTTTCCGCCATACGACGCTGTTTTTTTGTGGATACCGTCCAAGGCACAAAGAACGGATATTTTTCACGCTCGGTCTTATCTTTGGGCGTGCCGTAAACGTGACCTATGATGCAATCCGCTTTATAAGGAAGTGGTGGCAGCGGAGGTCTGAAACAGGAATACCCTACAAACCGCCCCTTTTCCTTTAGATACGCACCTGCAATTTCTGAAAAGCCGATAAACACCAAATCGCCCTC
This sequence comes from uncultured Bacteroidaceae bacterium, assembly GCA_964368715.1. Taxonomy (GTDB): domain Bacteria; phylum Bacillota; class Clostridia; order Christensenellales; family CAG-917; genus RGIG4097. The sequence goes on from CAYJCS010000036.1 coordinate 2,473, forward strand.
GTAATTTTCCGTAATTTTTAATAGAGCGTCAGCAAGTTGAGTATCGTTTTCTCTGCATTTAAGTTCTACAAAAATCGGAACCCTACCATTAACGACAGATAGGACTTCGTCGAATGTGGGTATCGTTTCTTCCGTGAATTGCAAACGACAGTTTTTCAAGTCTGATTTTGTCAGATTTTCAATTCTCCCGCGCTTAAAACACATTCTTTTAAGCGATGAGTCGTGAAAAACAGCAATCGTGCCGTCTTTTAAAAGATGAACGTCCAACTCAATTCCAAAGCCAAAATCAGCCGCCCTCTTTATTGCCTTTAAAGAATTTTCAGGAGCGCCCTTATAATCCCAACACCCGCGGTGCGCGATTATCTTATTTTCCGACAAAATCGTTTGGATATCTCTCAAATTTGCTCCCCTTTTAAGGCGATTTATTAGTGTCTGCAACAAATATTATATTACAATAACCTTGTTTTTTCAAGGAACATTATCCCTATCGCTAGTCCTGCTTTATACTAGATGCAAAATACAGTGTTATGGTGTTTTGTATCAAGCGAGTAACTTGACCTTTTAATTCAACCGCGCTGATAATGTTATCGTTTAGCGTCCACCACTTAATCAGGCTGATAATTCCGCCTGAAAAGAATTCCGCCAGCAGTTTGACGTCCATTGGATTATGCTCTTCTCTTTGCGGCAGTTTGCCGACCTTTCCCACTACGTTTTGAACCAAAATTTCGTGCACTTTGTTAAAAATCAGAGATCCGTCGGTTTTGGTTATAATCGTGTTCAGGCGTTTTCGGTGCGTCATTATGAAATTCATCCCCACTTCCAGAACGTCGTTGTAATAAACAAGCAGATTGCTGTCGCCGTGGACCTTGTCCACTTCATCGTCAAAACCTATCATGATGTCGTAGATACATTTGTCAAGCAACTGATATTTGTCTTCGAAATGAGTGTAAAAAGTACCGCGATTGATAAGTGCCCTGTCGCATATATCGATAACTGTGATATTGTTGAAGGACTTTTCATCCAAAAGTTCATAAAATGTGTCGATGATGGCTTTTTGTGTGCGTTGAATTCTTAAATCTACTTTGCCTTGTACTGCCATAATGTCACCTCCGCTCATTAATCGGATTATAAAGGTTAACCGTACAACTGTCAAGATAACAAACAAAACGTTGTGTTGGCAGGTTGTCCCAAACAATAACAAATGGATAATCCTATTGAAAAATTACGAAAAGAACATACGACGCTTAATAGCGCGGGAGCAGTAACAAGCGGCAACCACAAGAACCGCATCTTTTAAGATAAAAGGAGCGGAAACAATTAGCAGTGCCACGGAAAAATCCGTCTTTGCAACAAAGGAATACTGTAACGCCCCGAGCAGATGACAGATAATAAGTCCGAGTAGACCTGAAGCAATCGGGAGATAAGTGTTGTCCGTTTTGTTTAACGCTCCGCACAGAATGGTAAACGGAATAAAGCCCCAAATAAAGCCGCCTGTAACGCCAGTCAGAGCCCCTATCCCTCCGTTAAATGCGGCGAAGACGGGCACGCCGACTGCGCCTAAAAGGATATAGACGGCAACCGCCGCAACTCCTAGTTTTGCGCCCAAAAGATAACCGATGAGAGCCACTGAAAAAACTTGCAGGGTGAGAGGAACACCCGGCAAAGGAATACAAATCCACGACGTAACGGAAATTAACGCCGCGGACATTGCGATATAAATCGCGCCCTTTGATGACTTTAATACTTTTGAATTCACTTTGTGAGGGCAAGAGTTATGCGCTCTATTGCGTCATTAAGCTCACTTTCGCTAATTGTGATAGGCGGTGCAAAGCGTATAGTGCGCTCGTGCGTTTCCTTTGCCAAAACTCCGTTTTCAATCAGACGGTGAACGTAGGATGCGGCATTTATTGAAAATTCAACACCTACAAGCAGACCTCTGCCGCGCACGTCGATGATATCGTCGTTTCTTATCTTTCTCAGTGCCGACATAAACTTTTCGCCCTTCTCTCTTGCCATTTGGGTGTAGTTGTCGCGTTGCATAATTTCAAGCGCTTTTTGTGCTACGGCGCAAGCAAGCGGATTCCCTCCGAAAGTCGAGCCGTGCGAACCTGGGGTGTATACGTCCATAATGTCGGCATTTGCGGCGATTGCGCTGACGGGCATTATCCCGCCGCCGAGTGCCTTGCCCATAATGTATACGTCAGGTGTTACGCCTTCGTAATCGCAGGCGAACACATCGCCTGTGCGTGCAAATCCCGTTTGGACTTCGTCTGCAAGCATAAGCACATTATTACGAGTGCAGATTTCCCGTACCTTTTTCAGATACCCCTTAGGTGGCACGATTATGCCCGCTTCGCCCTGTATGGGTTCCACCAAAAAGCCAACCGTGTTGGCGGTTATTGCGTTTTCAAGCACTTCACTGTCACCGTAAGGTATGATTTTGAAGCCGGGAGTAAACGGTGCAAATCCCTCTCTTGCCGTTTCGTCCGTGCTCATCGTGACGATAGAAATCGTTCTTCCGTGAAAATTGTTTTCACAGCAGATAATTTCCTGTTTGCCGTCCTCTACACCCTTTACAAAATATCCCCAGCGTCTTGCGGTTTTAAGAGCCGTTTCCACGGCCTCTGCGCCCGTATTCATAGGCAATATCTTTTCTTTGCCTGTGACGGCGCACAAACTTTTATAAAATCCGCACAGTTCTTCATTGTGAAAAGCGCGTGAGGTCAAAGTGACTTTGTCAAGTTGTGCTTTTGCCGCCGCCACGATTTCAGGATGACGGTGACCGAAATTCAGCGCGGAATATGCCGAGAGCATATCGTAATATTTTTTTCCTTCGGGATCGGTGACGACCGCCCCTTCGGCTTTTGCGATAACCACATCTTTGGGACTGTAATTGTTTGCGCCGTAAAGCGCTGTTTGAGCAATGATTTCTTTGCTGTTCATCTGTTGCCTCTATATAATGTTTGAATTTGCATATTATTTTCGACTGCTATATTATTCGTCAAACGCTCGACGCACGCGCGGGCGCGATAGACTAGCAGCGCGATAGACTGGCAGTTTGTGCTATTTATTGTATACTTTTTTTGTATTTTAGTCAACCTTAATAGCCTCTGCCATGCAGTTGGAAACAGTTATTATCCTGCTTGGAAGCATTATCTTGGTGTTGCCCTAACGCGATAAACTATTGTCTTGGACTTTCGTTGACGAGGAAACGCACGTTCAGTCAAGTTTGTCGTACCGCGATAAACTATTGCCTAAGACTGTTAGCAGGTGTATAATTAGATATTGTAAATTTGCTTTGAGGGAAGTTGAATGGACAAAAAAGTAGTGGTCATAACAGGCGCAACCGCAGGCATCGGCAAAGAAACCGCCGATTATTTTATTAAAAAGGGTCACACGGTTTATTCGTTGGCGCGCCGCAAGGTCGAAGGCATAAATTGTATTTCCACCGACGTCACCGACCGTGAAGCCGTAGCGTCTGCATTTAAACAGATTATCGCAAAAGAAGGCAAAATCGACATAGTGATAAACAATGCGGGCTTTGGCATTTCCGGTTCCATTGAAGATACCTCTATAGAGGATGCAAAGCGCATTTTTGACGTCAACTTCTTTGGCATGTTGAATGGGGTTCAAGAGGCCGTTCCTTATCTTCGAAAGTTCGGCGGAGGCACAATAGTCAACATAAGTTCGGTGGCTGCGCCGTTATCTATTCCTTTTCAAGGGTTTTATTCAGCGTCAAAAGCCGCAGTCAGTTCACTGAGCGAAGCACTGCGGATTGAAGTTGCGCCCTTTAATATCAGAGTGACGTGCATACTCCCCGGCGACGTAAAAACCGATTTTACCGCTAAGAGAATTAAAAACTCTGTCGACAATCCCGCTTACGGAGATAGGATTGCCCGTTCCGTTGCAGTTATGGAGCATGACGAACAAAACGGCATGCCGCCGATTATGATTGCAAAAGGCATATATAAACTGGCACTATCAAAAAATCCGCCTGTTTATAAAGTGGGCGGAAAGAAATATAAGGTGTTTGTTCTGCTGTCAAAACTGCTGCCGAAACGTCTTGTAAGTTTTGTTGTGGGCAAACTATACGGCTGAAAAGCAAATCACACACTTTAATTTATTTTTAAGAGAAAAGCCCTACCTTAATGGCGAGGTGAAAAATGAGACTGTTACTTGTTGAAGATGAAAAAGACCTATCCCGCGCACTATGCAAAATGCTGACGGGCGAAGGCTATGATGTAGATACGGTTTACGACGGCATTGACGGCCTCAATTTTTCGTTGTCCGGAATGTACGACTTGATAATTTTGGACGTTATTATGCCCGGCAAAAACGGTTTTGAAGTTTTGAGCGAACTGCGCAAAAGGAAATTGGAAACACCTATACTTATGCTTACGGCGCTTTCAGACGAAAAGGATAAAGTCGCAGGGCTTGACAGGGGCGCGGACGATTATTTAAGCAAACCTTTTTCTTTTGAAGAACTTTCCGCACGCATACGCGCGTTATTAAGACGTCGCGGAAAACTTGTCACCGACAACAAACTGAGTTACGAAGATGCGTTTTTGGATTTGTCGGGATTTACACTCTCTACAAAAAAAGGATCCATTTCTCTGACCGGAAAGGAATTTGAAATCTTGCGCTGTCTTTTTGAATATCCCAATTTTGTTGCATCAAAAGAAGACTTGATTTTGAAGGCTTGGGGCTTGGACAGCGATTTTGAATCCAATAACCTCGAAGTGTACATTTCTTTTATCAGAAAAAAACTGACACACTTGGAAGCCGCGTTCACGATTGAGGCAGTCCGCGGAGTCGGTTACAGACTTGTGCCAAAGAAAGAATAATTATATTGCCGCAAGTGCAGTTGAGTTTTGAAAAAAAATTAAACTGTCACTTTTGCAGTCATAGGGAGAATAGTGTCTGACATCATCGACAAAGTAAGGCTAAAACATATGTTGTATACAACCCTGATAGCAGGGTTGATTTTGCTTGTTTTGTTGGGCGGATTTTTCGCTCTTTTGATGGCATCGGTTTCCGGCAACGCGCGCGAAACGATGCAAAAAGTCCTTGATTCGCAGGGCGGCGGCCTACCCGTAGATGATTCAGGTGCAAGATGCTTTTGTTTTTACGTATCCGATAATACGGCGCGTTATTATCCTGCCTATTCACACGACGTGGCATACTACGGCGCGGACATAAAAGATATTATGCAAACTGCTGCAGATATCGGGGACGGAACGTTTGCATACGAGGATAAATATTTCTTTGTCGCGTCAAAAACAAGGACGGACGGCGCAGTGGACTACGCCGTATACGACGCAACCGCAGACAGATTTATGCTGGTCAGAACTTTTATGATTTTGATTTCACTTTACGGGGTTACGCTCGTTGTCATCGCAATTCTGGCATACGCATTTTCAAGATCGACCACCGCTCCACTTAAAGAAGCCCTTGAAAAGCAGCGTGATCTTGTCACAAACGCTTCGCACGAGCTTAAAACTCCTCTTGCGGTCATTTCCACAGACTTATCGGTTATGAAATCTGATTCTAACAGCACAATCGCCGACAATGCGAAATGGATTGAATCAATTGACGGTCAGATTGCAAGAATGGACGGACTCATCAAAAACATGCTGGAACTTAGCAAACTCGAACAATCCACATTGAAAAAGGACGTATTGGACTTTAGCGAAATCGTTTCCGCGGCATGTTTAGAGTTTGAGGCAATCTGCTATGAAAAGCACGTCCAACTTTTAACAAGCATAAGTGAAAAAATCAACGTTTTCGGCGAAAAGAGTTCGCTTGAAAGATTGGTGACCATATTACTTGACAACGCTGTCAAATATTCGGGCGAAAGCGGGAAAGTGGGTTGCAAACTAACCGCCGACAAAAAAATTAAACTGACAGTTATGAATACTGGACAGGCAATAAGCGAAGAATATGCAAAGCACGTCTTTGATCGGTTTTACCGCTCCGACGGCGCGCGCTCCAATCCCGACGGCAACAGTTTCGGGCTGGGACTGTCCATCGCACAAGCCACGGTTTTGGCACACGGCGGCGTTATAACCTGCAAGGGTATTGCAAATAAGGGTTCGGTTTTTGAAGTCACCCTTCCACTTCCAAAAAAGAAAGATTACGATTTAGTTAAGTTGAAAAACAAAAGGTCTTTCAAGCTTAAAAACGTTTTCAAAGAGAATTTATTTAGAAAAAGCAACAACGTCGACGATGATAATCCCTTTGAGTTTGAAGATAAAGGGCCAAGCAACGCACAGTTTTCATCCAAAGACGAAGATACAGATATTCCAAGCGATAATTGAATGGCGTTTTAATTGCGATTTGGCGTTTGCCAGGGTAAAGAAAACGGCAATGCGGAGTAATATATTTTGAATTTTAAAAAAATTAATTTTATTTTTAAGGATATTTTAATGGTGTTTTCTTACAATGCAAATGTAGGTTGAAACCTGCAATCATAATCTCTCCCAATGCTTGAGCATCCCAACCGTAATGCGAAAAGTTATAATCCCTCCCATCCAGGTAAATTTCGGTTAAAAAAGCCCGACGCGATGCGCCGGGTTTATTTTTGTCCTTTGTTTGTTTTTGCCTTTTTGCTTTAGTAAATTTTGCTTTTTTTATTTATTGACTTTTCTTTTTCTTGTTTTTATTATTATGTAATTTAGTTACCCTTGACAAGTTCGATGAGTGCAATCGCGCGTTTTAGTGCCAATTTGCTGTTGACTTTAAATTGGAAAGGCACTTCCTCGTAAACCTTTTTGTGGCCGGTGAAAGTGTGGGGGGTTTTGCCGTCGTTAAATTGAGGCGCATCGCAGTCTAAAGGCAGATTTACGCGTAGCGAAGTGCCGATAATGGTCACCTTTGCAATGATGTCGCCGTTTCTGCGGTAAGTGTCGCATTGTTTGCTTATGCGGCTTTTGATTTTTGGTTCACCTTTTAGAGTGTTTGTAAGCACTGATTTTAGTTCCGCATAGCGCGCTTTTAGAATATCGTCGGAAAGTGTGTATTTTTCTGCAAACGTCAAACTTTTGCGGTTCGCCTTTTTTTGCATTACTTTGTCATAATTGAAAGGCTTGCCCAATGACGAATTCAAACGTGTGACGGACGGCGCTTTTGTCTCTGAATGCAATTCGAAAGCCGTGGCGCAAGGCGTTGCGTCCGCTTTGTTACAACATACGCAATAATCGTATCTGCCGCACATATCCGCATGGTTCGTTTCGCTGTCCAGCCATTTTTGCAAATCCAATTTATCTTGAAGTGCTTTCTTATCCATTATTTGGCTCCTAAGTGTAAGATTTCTGCGTTCTAACACGCCTTTTATGTGTGCAATTATAACAAATTATTTGGATTTGTCCAACAAAAAATGCCATGTGTGGCGCATTTTAAGATTTTTTTCAAATATCATTAATTTTTCACTTTTTAGGCGAACTATTGCCCCCGATTTAAAATTCAACGGCGCTTAAACTCAGCCGATTGGCACAAGCGTTTCTTTGTGCTGGTGAAAGACGGAAAAATGCGTAAAGCCGATATCCAGCAAATAGCGACTGGTTTTTTCAAAGTCCTTGCACAAATCCCCGCGGTGGCTGTCGGAGCCAAAAGTTATTTTTCTTCCGCCCAACTCATAATATCTGCAAAGGATTTCGTCAAAAGGAAACTGCTCCGTGTGAGTGTTGACCTCAAGAGCCTTGCCTCTAATTATGATTCCTTTCAAAATAGCGTCGATTTTTTCTCCGTAATCCGCCATTGTCAAAGACTTGTCGCGGTAGGGAGCGCTTCTTGTAACATAGCCTATGTGCGCCACAACGTCATACTGGTAAGGAGCGTCAAGACTTTCCAAAATTGCGTCCAAATAGCCGTTATATACTTTCTTTTTGCTTTTAAAAATGAACGCCTGAGGGAAATAAACGTCCCAGCCAAACACAAAATGCACGGAGTTTATCACACAGTCAAAAGGATACTTAGGCAGTAGTTTTGCATAAATCGGGCTGGCCTTTGGCGAAAATCCCGCCTCAATGCCAAAACAAAAATCGAGATCTGACGGCTTTGTTTTTTCGGCTTCAAGCCACTCTGCCCGATAGTTGTCCAAATCTATGTGTTTCCAAGGTATCGGCGTATGCCCGCCGCATTTAAGATCAATATCCAAATGGTCAGTGGTGCATAGATAACTTATGCCCATCTTTTTT
>CAYJCS010000037.1:0-10516 GCA_964368715.1 uncultured Bacteroidaceae bacterium
CAAAAGCGGAAGCGGAAAGACCGCCCTTGCCTCAAAGATAGGCAAAGATGCAACGCAAAATCGAAAGAAGGTATATTATCTGGACATAGACATTTTGTTGGAAATTGCAAAGCATAGAATTAGTGATAACAAGCTGAATGCAATGTTCAAATATCTATTAGAATGCGACCTTATAATAATTGACGAGGTAATGTATTTACAGCCTTCAGAAGAAGAGTTGATACTGTTATACAAGATATTAATTATACTCAACGAAACAAGAAGCATAATTGTAATAACAACAAGACCGCTTTCCGAATGGCTGGAAATAGCCAAAGATAAGCATTTAATGCAAAATCTAATTGACAGATTATCTAAAAACACACAAATATTAAATCTTAACCCAATACAACAAGAAGTCATAGACTATACCGTTGTCAGAAAGAAAATCTAGGTAAAATAAAAAACCTTAGACCACATTCCTTAAAAAGAAGAGGTCGATTGTATCGTGAAAATTCTTTCCTGAAAATCATTTATTGATTTAAGGAATTAACATAAGCCCTAAAATCTCACAAAATGTACGAAATGATACATTGACTGAGACAAAAAGGGCATATTAAATGGCAGGGTGAAGTGCTCCCCATTTACTGTACAAGTTAAATCAAGAGGTGCGGCACACCTTCGCGACGAGAGCGGGCGAGCATACGGATGCAAAAACGATAAGCGAAACACTCGGGCATACAAATACCATGATAACGGTCAATCGATATATGCACTCGTTAAAGGAACAAAAGCAAAAGATGATGAGCGGGCTTAATAACTACTTCAAAAGAAAAAACATAGCGGAGGCGGTCGTTTTTTTATAGCCACAATTTTTCGTACATTTACTCAATGTGCGAAAAATAAAAGCGAGCAATTGCGAAACAATGTTCTTTAATGCGGTGCGGAATGCCCAAAACTCACCTATGAGTTGCAAATTCTGAAAAAAGTTGTAATCTGCCGCAAAATCTTTACCGAAAAATGTTGCATTGTGTCGAGAGTTAGTGTATAATGTATAAACATAAACGTGCATTGAGTAAATGTACGAAAAAAATAAAAGGAGAACTACAATATGGCATCGAAACCAACACCGGCGGAAATGAAAAGCAAGACGGCAGACGAAAGGAAGTGGTTAGAAAACTATTTCTATTTCGAGGGAGGCTGCTTTAAGAAGCCTATCACCAAAGAGGAGTATGTGAATGCCGTACGTGCAAAGGCGCAGTCGCTTAACTTGAAGCAAAAAGCACTCAGCAAAATAGGCTTAGACGAGTCGCAAGTTAGCGAGATTAAGCCCGTAACATTTGAGGGTTTTAACTTCGACAGCAAGGGGCATAAAATCAACGGCACTTCGTCGAGATATGAAGTAACTTGGTTATTTTTCTCGGCAACGCAAGTTTACGTTTACATACACATTTTCGACATGACGAGCAATGATACGAAAGTGCGTACGGAGGAATACTTCTACAAGGACGTGACGAACTTTTCGTCAAGCAACGACTCGGTTGAAACGTCCATCCTAAAACAAAAGGGATGCCCTGTAACGCCTAAATGGGAAGCGACAAGAGGACAAGTCGACTCCGCTAATTTCTCCATAATTGTTCCTGGCGACAAACTTACGGTCGCTATGACGCCCTCCGATGAAACCGAGCGCGCCATACAGGGCATGAAGCAAAAACTCCGCGAGAAAAAAGGTTAAGAATGGATGCCCAGTTTAGAGGTTTCACAAAGCAAAGAGCAAATTGCGGATGTTGAGGTGCGTAGAAACTCTAACGGCGAAGTACTTAAATACGACGACGAAACTGGTTGTTGGATACCCGAATGGATGTTCATGACGGAGGAGCAGTCAGCCGCTTATTATTCGAGGTTCTCCCATCCAAAGTTTAATGCTTTCAAGATAATAGCACATATTCTCCTCCCCGTCATAGCGATTAGTGGTGTGGGAATATTTGCTTTTCTTGCGTTGCGGCAAAAAAGCCCATGGTTTGAAACACCATGGCACATAGTCATGATTTGCACAGGCATTCTTTTTATTTATATGCTTTTGCGGACAAAGGCATTAGTGGTGTTTTGCGTGCAACTATACCAAAGATTTGCGCCAATGGAAATTCGTGAACGCTGTGTTTTTACACCAACCTGCTCGGACTACATGATCCTGTCCATAAAAAAATACGGTTTATTTCGTGGGCTCAAAAGGGGCATACAAAGGCTTAAGCGTTGCCGTGGCGCATATAGAGAGGACTATCCGTAACAAGGAAAAATTAAGTAAGAGGAATACAAAAATGGCTAATCAAGTAGTTGACATGAAATGCCCTGGTTGCGGGGAGCGGGTCGAAATCGCTCAGAAAAAATGCCCTTACTGCAAAGGGGTTATTACCATATCCACATTTAACAGCGTTTACAGTATGTCTCTGCCCATGGTCAACAAGTTTGCGGGAGCGTATAGAGAAGTTCTTGTGAGCGTACCCGAAAGCCGTGAGTTAAACAACTCTTTAGCCATGTGTTATTTGAAATTGAAACTATATGACAAAGCCTTAATTTCATTTAAAAAAGCGATGGAGGATAATTTCGACAATTCCGAAACATTCTTTTATGCGGCAATATGCTTGCTTGCAGGGAAAATCGCTTTTTTGGCGCAACGCTCGCAAATAGACAAAATAGAGGAATATTTGAATGCGGCGACAATGATTGAGCCAAAGGGAGTTTACTACTACTTTTGGGCATACATAAAATACGATTATTTTGAGCGCAAATATTACAACACAATCCCAAACTATAAACAAATGTTGGAGCAGGCGAAATCGGCAGGAGTATCACAATTTGATATTGAGCAACTTTTTGGCATACTTGGCGTTTCGCGCCCCGCTCAATTATGACGAAAATTGATAAACAACAAGAGTCAACATCTAAGACATTATTTGCTGAGCTTGTAAATGACGAATACTGCACGCTGACGGGCATAGAGATTTTGTCTATACCCGATTTTTCCATACTAACCGAGAACTCGCAAAAGGATAAGCAAGCCGAGCAATTGAGATACCTCCAAACCCATAAAAAAGACTACGCTACGCTGTTCGCGGAAATTTACCAAACCTCAAAACGATTTTTTCATACATACGACTTTAAGCAGGACATAAGCGTGGAATTCCTGTGGTGTGCCGTTCCCGTTGAAAACCAAATTTTCAAAGCGCGGATACGGCTGTTCGTGGTTTTGCGAGCCATTGGCAAAACTCGGCAGGAGGCGGAAACGCGAGTCACAGCTTTACGCGACATTTGCGCCGATACTTTCCGCAAGCAGAGGTACACGTACAAATTCGTCGACGACGAAATAATCACGCAATACGAGATATTAAGCAAAAAGCAAATTAAGGCGATAATCAAAGAGGACAAGCAGGACAACATACAAAGCCAGTACATGGCGGGGTGCTACTCTTTCGGTAAATTCCCCGAAACGGAAAGCGATTTGTCGAGCCTCGTTTCCGCGCTTATTGATGCGCCAAATTCGGCGGTTTCTTTTCAACTGATACCGACGTTTTATAGCGAGGCGGAAATAGGATACATAGGGCAGACGGCAAACACACTCGATACGATAACAAAGGGAACGCACGACCACATGGTCGGCAATATAACCAACCCCGTGGCGCAAAAGCACTCGGAGTTATATTCCTACTACATAAACAACCATTCGGTTCTATACAATTTCAACCTTTTGCTCTATGCTTCGCCCGTCGAAATGCCGCGCTTGACGGCAAAAGTGTTTGGGCAGATAAACGGAAAGGCAAAGGAACGCATCGTCAATTTGCGCGAAATTAGTATAGACGGAAACGATATAGACTTGACGGGCAACGTATATCCGCTGCCTTGGGCGTTCAACGAGGTAATAGCGGAAAAGCACGCCTACCTTCACCCGCTATACATGGGCGGGGGGAACGACGCTGTTCGCCGCATAGCAAATGTCATAACAAACGATGAGATAGCGGAGCTTGGGCGGCTACCGATTGGGAGCAAGGATTTGAGTGCGGGCTTTGACGTCAACTTTGCAAAGAAAGATATTACGGCATATAGAAAAAACGTCGTAAACGCGGGCGACATAATCGTCGGCACAATTAAGAAGTCGAACGGCGCGGACAAAATAGGCTTTTCGCTTGGCGATTTGACAAAGCATATGCTTATTGTCGGCACACCCGGGAGCGGCAAAACCACGTTTTCGGTGAGTATGCTCGACAGGCTGTGGAAAGACCACGGCATACCGTTTTTAGTAATAGAACCCGCAAAGAACGAATACCGCGCTTTGATTGACAGCATACCCGATATACAAATTTTCACGCCGAGTAAAGACGAGGTTTCGCCGTACATTGTCAATCCGTTTGTGCCACCAAAAAACGTGAAACTGCGGGCATACAAAACGGTATTAAAAACGGCATTTGCGGCAGGCGTAACAATGACCTCACCGCTTGACAAAATTTTTGAGGAAACGGTCAACAACACGTACTCCGATTTTGGGTGGCTTGACAGCTATACCACGAGTTCGGGCGCGGACATTTTCAATATACAGGATTTCACAAAATGTTTTAGTGAAACCTTCGAGGCTTTAGGCTACGTCGGGGAAGCGCGAAACATAGGACGGGCGGGCTTGGTGCGCCTGACCTCGCTTATAAATTTATTTGATAATTACTATTCCGTGCCGATTGAGGATTTGCTCGGCAAGCCGACTATTATCGAGCTTGCGGCGATAGAAAACAGCGACCAAAAAGCCCTGCTTATTGCGCTTTTGTTATTGAACATTCAGTCGTATGTAAACGCCAACTTTTTGGGCGAGGGGAAATTAAAGAACATTGTGCTTCTCGAGGAGGCGCACGTTTTATTAGACTCCAACGACAGCAAGGGCGAGGGCGAAGCGAACCCCGCCGCCATAGCAAAGGGCTTGCTAAAGAGAATGCTCGCTGAGATACGCTCCTACGGCGTGGGTATCGTAATAGCCGACCAATCGCCCGAAAAGGTAACAAGCGACATAATCAAACTCACGAATATAAAGCTCGGTTTCAATTTGGTCGAGAAAACGGACAAAGAGATTTTTGCGAACTCCACAAACATGGCGACCGTTCAAACGGAGCGGCTGACGAAGCTCCGCCCGGGCGAAGCATTTTTGTTTATGAACGGCTTGGATGAACCCGAGGAAGTAATAACCGAGGACTACCGCGCAAAGAATGCAATCCGCATAACGATAAGCGACGACGAGGTGACGGAAAAGTCTACATATTGGCGAGGCAAGCAAGAACTGCTCATGCCCTATCCCGAATGCAGGTACGTCAAGTATTGCGACGGCTGTTGTGACACGGAACGGCGGGCTTTGGGGAGCGAGATTTCGCGCAGACTTTTTGCAAAGAATTTCAATGCGGAGGCAAACGATTTCAACAAGTTGAAAACCTGTTTTTCGACGATAGAAAAACAGTCTTTGGAGGCTTTGCGCGGAAAAGTAGCATTCAAAAAGCCACTTGCGGCTTGTATAAAGATGCACTTTCTGCGGCGAGTGAAATTCGGCACAAAAATAAAAATAAGCGATGCGGTAATTGTTGCGACGCTTAAAAAGGAATAGAGGTGGCTAATGGCTAACGAGTTTAGCTTTAACGCAGAAACCACGGACAACAACACACACGAAAGCGGTCATGCGGAAAACGGCGACAATTCAACAAATGAGTTTCCCTTGGAAAGCGACAACCTCGCGGGAACTGACGAGCGCGACGCAGATATTGAAACGGGCGAAGTCTCCGCTTTGGAAAGCGACAGCGTCGCGGAAGCAAGCGCAACGAACGGACACATAGAAGTCGGGGACAGCAACGCGGACGGCGGCGACATTGACTCAATACTAAATAATTTTCAAGAAAGCAGTTGGGGGGAAATGTCGCTTGACGAGCAAAAGCAATCAATGTCGAGCCTTGCCGATTATGTAGCGGAAACAACAGGGAATAAGAATCCGCCCGAAATCGTTTTTCGTGATGATATGAACGACGGGGAATACGGCGGATATGACCCCAAAACAAACACAATGGAAATAAACGAGGCTATGCTTGGCGACTCCTCCGAGGCAGTAGATACGGTCGCGCATGAAATGTGGCACGCATATCAACAACAATGTGCGGCAGACCCGACAAGCGAAAAAGGTCAAGCCTATCAAGAGGGTTTCGATAACTACATAAGCCCCGAGTACGATTTCGAGGGTTACCAAAACCAAATGGTGGAAGCCGAAGCGCGAGATTTCGCACAGGGCTTCAAAGATAGATTGGCGGGAGCAAAGTGAGGCAGACTATGGAACTTATAAAAAACTACTTGGTGTATGAGCGTAAGCAAAAAAGCGAGGTTGCGGCAAAAATCGTGGCACCCTTTGAACGGCATGACGATATACGTTGTGAGTTAGCCGAATGGATTGACACAAGGAAGTACAGGGACGAAAAGCCTTTGACAATAGAGGGTTACACGGCAGAAATGATTTCCAAACTTGCGCCGTTCATGGATGGCGTAGGCGTATACAATTTCATGATTTCGCTTAGAGAGCGTCCCGACAACGCAAAACGCATAATCGAAGCAGGCTTTCCGATTAAATAAGCAAGAACGCACGAAGCAAAAACAGGAGGGAAATATGTCAATATTCAAGAAAAATGCAAATGAAACAGCCTTCGTCGGCGGGAAAAAGCACTGGGTCGATGTAATCAAAAACACGGGACCAGGCGAGCTTTTGATTTGGCGGCAACCCGAGGAGGATTTTAACACGCATTCAACGGTAATCGTCATGCCTGGAGAGGAAGCCATATTCATAAACGGCGGGAGTATAGAGCAGGTTTTTGAAAATGGGACGTACAAACTCTCAACACAAAACTACCCGTTTATTAGCCGCTTACGCACCGCCTTTTCGGGCGGGGTAAGTACGTTTAATTGCGTTGTTTACTTTGTACGCAAGGCGCACAGCATGGAACTGTTGTGGGGAACGCAATCGCCTATACAAGTAAGGGACAAATTGCTCGGGATTTCCACGAAGTTAAGAGCAAGAGGCTCTTATAAAATTCAAATAGATAACCCCTCAAAGTTTTTGACGAAGTTGCTCGGAAGCGGTATTCCTTTTGCTGAAAAGCAAGAGGTTTTAGACAACTATTTTTCCAACGAATTTCAAGGAAAAATAAAAGCGAGCATTACGCGGGCATTGAACGAAACGCAAGCGGAGCTTTTGGGAATAGAGGCTCGTTTAGAGGAATTTGCTGAAGCGATAGAGCCGTTCCTTGGCGAGTCACTCAGCGACTACGGTTTGAAAATTATTAAGTTTGCAATAGCCGCAATGGACATTGACGACGACGAACTCCGCCGTCGTTATGACGAAATAGGAATGGACGCAATCGCAAAAATGAGGAACGCTCAAGCAGACAAGGGCGTAATGGGCGTGTTGGGCGACGATTGGGGACGGCAACAGGCAGCAAATATTCTCGGTACGCTTGCGGCAAACCCTAATTCGGGCGGCATGGCGGCGGCGGGCGCAGGACTCGGCATGGGCATGGCGGCTGGAGGCATTTTTGGCGGAATGGCGCAACAAATGTTCGCGCCTATGTCTGGGAATGCACAACAAGCGCAACAACCCGCTGCGCCAACGGCAGGCGGGCGATACGCGCAAAAAAGCAACGCAAGCGAGCAACCCGCAAAAGGTGACGACCCGATAGCCACGCTAAAAAAGTTAAAGGAAATGCTCGATCTTGGACTTATTGAACAAGCAGAATATGACGCTAAAAAAGCCGAAATAATGTCGCGCATGTAACGGGGGGGCAACATGAAAAAAACTAAGGTCTTTGAACTAATACTCAATTTAATTTTTCCCGTTGTTTTTAACCTTTGCTTGTTTTTAATCGGAGGAACGCAACACCCTTTGTCGGTATGGATATCCTACGGCTTCATTCATGGCGCGTATATTATGAATTTGCTGACACCCTCTTTGACTCGCAAAGGGAAAAGTGCGGCGATTTTCGGGCTTTCAATAGCCGCTATATCATGGGTTTATTTTGGCATTGAATTTATTGTGGGTGCGGTTTGTATGCTCATTGCGGCAAAAAATTATGTAGGCACGCTAATAACGCAAGTCATCATATTCGGGATTTACGCCGCTGTTTTGCTTAAGACCCTAATTGCAAACGAACATACCGCCGACGCGGAGGAGGCACGGCAGGTCGGTATTGACTTTGTTAAAAATGCCTCGACGGATGTCAAGGCAATTATGGCTAGGGTCACGGACAAGCAAACGGCACGAAAGCTTGAGAAACTATACGACGAGGTCAATTCAAGTCCAATTAAAACAACGCCCGCGCTCGCAAGCGTAGAGTGTTCGATTATTCAAGGCATACGGGATATGCAAGACCGTTTCGTGTTGCTCGACGAGCAAGAAATTCAAAAGAGGGCAACGCAATTACTATTGCAAGTACAAGAGCGCAACAGCCGCTTAAAACTGAGAAACTAACGAGGAGGACGAAAAATGTGTGACGATGCAGGATGCGGAAGCGACGTTTCAATGGATACTTCTGCCGATACAAGCACGGATACTTCAGCGGACACAAGTTGCGACACAAGCACGGATGCGGCTCCCGAAATTGAAAGTGACGTCGGGACGAGCGAAGTTGCGCCCGAGCCGAGTGACAGCGGCGACGCAGGACTTGAATCCGACAATGCTCTCTCGGAAAGCAACGAGATAACAGGCGACACGGGGGCAAGCGAAATACCCGAGGCGGAAAGCGGCATGGAGTGTGACGACTTGGCTGAACCAATAAGCGAGGAAGCAGACGACCACAGCGAGGTGGCAGACGAATCCGACAATGCGTTATCGGAAAATTCCGAAATTGACAGCGGCACGGAATCGAGTGAGGTTGCTGATACGGAAAATGAAATTGAAAGCGACGGTTTAGCCGAAGCAACAACCGATGACACAGAACCAAACGCGGGAGCAAGCGAGGCTTTGATGAGCGACGAGGGTGCAGAGGCGACGACGGGCGAAAATGCTGAGGAGCAACCCGAGCAGGGCGACAATGTTCCGACCGGATACACACCCGAGCAATGGAGCGCGGAAAAAGGCATACGCGATTATTTGGCGAACCATGATTACGGAATGGGCGATTATGAAACATATAGTCAAGACCCAGAGTGGCAAAGGCTTAATGACGCTTATCGTACCGCGAACGGACAAGCACCTCTTGATTATTCAACGGGTAACGAATTGCAACCCGAGCCACGAGCGGTTTATAATGAAGTAGTAAATCCGACGAATGAGTTAAATAATAACTATGAGAACCAAAGCGAATTCGACGCAAGGGATTTATCGACTCAAGAAAGAAAAGCATTTGAAAATTATGCGAGTGATATATTCAGTAACCCAGTCAATTACCAAACTATGAATAATATACTGCGTGGCAAGGATACGGGTTACATGACCGATTATCAAAGGGAACAATCTAATATTGACATA
This sequence comes from uncultured Bacteroidaceae bacterium, assembly GCA_964368715.1. Taxonomy (GTDB): domain Bacteria; phylum Bacillota; class Clostridia; order Christensenellales; family CAG-917; genus RGIG4097. Next base: position 9,506 of record CAYJCS010000037.1, read on the forward strand.
GGTTTAATGCGGGACGCTTTGGATAGAAAGGAATTGGCGCAAGACACGCAACTATATAGAGGGCTTAGCGACCCGAGGCATATATTCGGCGCAGATTACGCGCAGAAAACGCCACAGGAACTCATAGACTCGGTAAAAGGAAAAGAGTTTTGCGAGGAGGGCTTTTTATCTACCAGTACGAGCAAAGATGCGGCTTCACAATTCGCCCACTCGTTCGATGGCGCCGTAATGAGCATAAACGCACCCAAAGGCGCAAACGGAATGTGCATGGGGGAATTAAATGGCTTCAAAGGGGAAAAAGAATTTTTAATGCCCCCTGGAACGACATACACAATAAATGACGCTCGCAAAGACCAGTATGGAAATTGGCAATTTGACACGACAATAACAGGTAGGAGGAAATAAATATGAGTTCATTACAAGAAAGATGGAAAAACGATAACCTTGCCCCGAAAGAATTAAGTCAAGCGGAGCAAGAGGCTCTTATTAAGTCGCCTGACGCTAAAATATATAAACCGTTCGGCATAAACACGGACGAAATAGACACTATTTCCGAGCGTATTTTGGCAAGTGCCTTAAAAAAGCATAAAAAAATAGTTCTTTCAAAAGCGGAAATCGAGCAAGCAGAAAGCGACTACATTTTGCTTGCACAAAAAGCAACCGCGATTAAAAATGAACCATATATCAAACGACTTCTTTGGGAAAGCGCGACGGAAGTCGATTATATCAAGGGACTTAGAGCAGAATTAAGCCCGAGATTGGCGATGGCGAGCAAGGCAAATAATTAAAGCGCAAGGAAGTAAAAAGGGACGGGAAAAGAAAACAAAGCAAAAACGCGCCAAAGGGCAACCTAACGGCGCGTTTTTATTTTTTATACCCCAAAACATTTGACACGCTACTTTAATTTGTAGTAAACTTATAGTGAGTATTGTCAAGAAAATGGACACAAAAAATACCGTTAGTTTCTTTGTTTGTTCCTCTTATTCCGTTTAGGGCTGGCCCTAAACGGAG
>CAYJCS010000038.1:0-10429 GCA_964368715.1 uncultured Bacteroidaceae bacterium
ACGATAAACTGTCGTTAATGAAAATTTAAATTTTCTTTTGCTTGTTCAAATATTCGATTACGGCGGTTGCTGCAACCGCTCCGTCGGCGGCGGCGGTGACAATTTGGCGGAGAGGTTTTGTTCTCACGTCACCTGCGGCATATACGCCCTCCAAGTTCGTGTGTGTGTCTTCTCCGGCTAGGATATATCCGCTCTCGTCAAGTTGAACTTTTTCAAAGCCCTCGGTTGCGGGGGTTTGTCCCACCGCCACAAAAAGACCGTTTATTGCAATTTGCGTTATTTCATTGGTCTTTACGTTTTTAATTTTCAGCCCTTCAAGTTTGGGTGCGCCGATAAGTTCTAAAGGAACGCTGTCCCACAAAATTTCCACACTGCTGTTCTTTACTTCTTCTGCAAGGATTTTGCTTGCGCGCAGTTCGTTGCGGCGGTGAATAAGATACACTTTGGACGCGAATTTTTGCAGATACAAAGCATCTTCGACAGCGGTGTTTCCGCCGCCGACCACGGCAACGGCTTTGTTTTTAAAAAACGCTCCGTCACAGGTGGCACAGTAGGAAATGCCTTTGCCTATAAGTTCGTTTTCCCGCTCCAGCCCAAGTTTTCTTGCATTTGCTCCGCTTGAAATAATCGCCGCTTTCGCTTCGATTTTGCGGCCGCTTCCGATATCGGCGGACTTAATGGGAGTGTCAAGAGAGAGTTTGGTTACGCTGTCAAAAACAAATTCCACGCCGAAACTTTCAGCCTGTTGTTGCATGTTAAAAGTGAGGGTAAAACCGTCGGTGTGGGCAACTCCCGGATAGTTTTCAATCTCCGGGGTGATGGAGGCTTGACCGCCCACGCCTTTTTTTTCAATGAGGACTGTTTTTAGACCGCCTCTTGCTGCATAAATGCCGGCAGTGAGGCCTGCAGGACCTCCGCCGAGAATCATAACGTCGTACATAGTAACCCTCAATGGTTCGTTTGAGGATAGTATATCCGCATCGGCGGGATTAAGTCAATCTTTTTAGGTTGGCAAAAAACCCTTTACAAATAGTAAATGTAAATTTATAATATCAACTTATAGAGGAAACTTTCACACATGGAAAACATTGACGTAATCGAAATTTTGACAAACGGCGCGGCATACGAGGGTAAGCGCGTTACGGTGGCAGGCTGGGCACGCAGTGCGCGAGACAGCAAAACAATGGCCTTTATCGCTCTTAACGACGGCACATCGTTAAGACATCTTCAACTTGTAATCGACAAATCAAAAGTGGATGCAGAAGACTTGAGCAAGTGCCTAAAAAACGGTGTTTCACTTGTTGCCACAGGTACTGCTGTGCCCGCATTGAACGGAAGCGACCACGAACTTAACGTTGACAGTATCGAACTTTTGGGCGATTGCCCGTCCGATTATCCGCTTCAAAAAAAGTATCACAGTCTTGAATTTTTGCGCACTGTGCCGCATCTGAGAGTCAGAACAAACACTTTCAACGCGATGCTCAGAGTTCGCAGCAAACTCAGTTTTGCCATACATCGTTTCTTCCAAGAAAACGGCTATACTTACGTTCACACTCCGATTATCACGGGCAGCGACTGCGAAGGCGCCGGTGAAATTTTCCGCGTCACCACAAACGGATACGCCGAGGCAAAAACGGCAAAAGACGAGACGGAATATGTCGCAAACGACTTTTTCAGAAGAAAAGCGGGCCTTACCGTCAGCGGACAATTAGAGGGTGAAGTCGCGGCAATGGCAATGGGCAAGATTTACACGTTCGGGCCCACGTTCCGCGCCGAAAACAGCAATACGCCAAGACACGCGGCAGAATTTTGGCAGATAGAGCCTGAAGTGGCCTTTGCAAAACTTCCCGACATAATTTTAATCGCAGAAAAGATGATAAAATTTATCATCAAGGCCGTGCTCGACGAGTGCGGTGACGAAATCGCTTTCTTTGAAAAGGCATTTGAAGAAGGTCTTAAAGACAAACTCCAACACGTTGTAGACAGCGAGTTTAAGGTTTTGGACTACACCGACGCAATCGAAATATTGAAAAAAGCGCAGGACGACGGAGTGGAATTTGCCTATCCCGTCGGCTGGGGACTGGATTTGCAGTCCGAACACGAGCGTTTTATCACGGAAAAGATTTTCAACAAGCCTGTGTTTGTGACCAACTATCCCAAAGTGATAAAGAGTTTCTATATGAAGCAAAACCCCGACGGCAAAACCGTTGCAGCAACCGATTTGCTCGTGCCCGGAGTGGGTGAAATTATCGGATGCAGCGAACGCGAGGCCGATTATGACAAACTTGTCGCCGCAATGACGGATAAGGGAATGAATCTTAGCGATTACACCGGCTATATGGATCTTAGAAAATACGGCACCGTGCCGCACAGCGGATTCGGCTTGGGGCTAGAGCGCATTATGATGTACGTCACCGGCATAACCAATATTCGCGACGTACAGTTATATGCAAGAACAACCGGCGATTTGATGGCGTAATTGATTTTATTAAACAGCGCAATTCAGCGTCGTTGAAAAAGCGGAAGCGTGTTAATAGTCAGTTTGCCGCTTCGATAAAAGCGCAAAGGGGATTTCAATTCTCCATTTGCAACGAAAGATAATTATTCTCGGAGGAGTCCGAAAAGCGGACACAATTACATGTATAAACTAAAAATTCCTCAAGGCTACGAGCCAAAAATGTCTGTCAGAGAAACCGAAAAAGCCATCAAATTTGTGAAGGATACTTTCCAACGCAATTTTATCAAAAATTTCGGTTTTGAGCGCGTTTCCGCTCCGCTTTTTGTCAAAGGAAAAACCGGAGTTAACGACGATTTGAACGGCTATGAACGTGCCGTTCGCTTTGATATAAAAGAACAGCCGGGCACAGAGGCGGAAATCGTGCATTCTCTTGCAAAGTGGAAGAGGATGGCGCTCAAAAAATACGGTTTTAGAAGCGGAGAAGGTCTCTATACGGACATGAACGCAATTCGCCGCGACGACTCTTGCGACAATATGCACTCCATCTACGTTGACCAGTGGGACTGGGAAATGGTGATAAGCCGCGAACAAAGAAACACCGAATTTTTGAAAAAAGTGGTAAGCCGCATAGTCGGTGCCATTTGCGACACTTTGGACGAAACCAAAAAGGCTTTTCCCGCAATAGACCTAAAACTAAAGCGCGAAGTGACCTTTATCACGACACAGGAACTGCTTGACCGCTATCCCTCTATGAGCGCAAAAGAAAGAGAGAATGCTATCGTTAAAAAGTACGGCACCGTGTTTTTGATGAACATCGGCGGCGTGCTCACAAACGGCAAACCGCACGACGGCAGGGCTCCCGACTACGACGATTGGTCTTTAAACGGTGATATTTTGTTTTATGACGAGGTACTGGAAGAGTGCATCGAGATTTCCTCAATGGGAATCCGCGTGGATGAAAACAGCCTGGTAAAACAACTGGAAATTGCCGACGCTTCGGACAGACTCGGACACGAATACCACAAGGGCATATTGAAAGGCGAACTACCGCTCACAGTCGGCGGCGGGATAGGACAATCAAGACTTTGCATGCTACTGCTCCAAAAGGCGCACGTCGGCGAAGTGCAAGTGAGTTTGTGGCCAAACGATATGCGCGAAAAATGCGAAGTTGCCGGCATTAATTTGCTTTGATTTGGAGTTAAAAGGATATGTATTTTAGAACTCACACTTGCGGGGAACTCCGCGAAAACAATGTCGGTGAGACAGTCAAACTCAGCGGATGGCTGAGCAGCGTGCGCGATTTGGGCGCCGTTATTTTCTTCGTTCTGCGCGATTATTACGGTTACACTCAAATTGTCGTAGCCGATGAAATACAAAAAGCACAGGTGAGAGAAATCCCGCGCGAAAGCACCGTAAGCGTCACGGGCAAGGTAATCTTGCGCAGTTCTCCCAATCCCGAAATGCCCACAGGTTTGATTGAAATCGAACCCGAAACCATAGAAATCCTGGGTCGTTGCTACGAGCAACTTCCTTTTGAAATTTCCACTTCCACACTCTCAAGAGAGGATGCCAGACTCAAATACCGCTTTTTGGATTTGAGAAACCCCGAAGTTAAAGAAAAAATTGTTTTCAGAGCAAAGATTGTCAGTTGGCTGCGCCGCAAAATGACGGATATGGGATTTTTGGAAATCACCACTCCGATTTTGACGTCCAGTTCACCGGAGGGCGCACGAGATTTTATCGTACCCAGCCGTCTGCATCCGGGAAAGTTTTACGCTTTGCCGCAGGCACCCCAACAATACAAGCAACTACTGATGACGTCGGGTTTTGACCGCTATTTCCAAATTGCGCCGTGTTTTCGCGACGAAGACGCGAGAGCAGACCGCAGCCCCGGCGAGTTTTACCAACTTGACACGGAAATGTGTTTTGCCACGCAGGAAGACGTTTTTGCCGTAATGGAAGAAGTGCTAACCGGCGTGTTCAAGGAATTTTGCCCTAAGGGTTGGACCGTTGACGAAGGCCCTTACCGCCGCATCAAATACGCAGAATCGCTCAGGGATTTCGGCACGGACAAGCCCGATTTGAGAAACCCACTCATAATAAAAGACGTAACGGACATTTTGAGCGAAAAGGCGCCGTTCTTTGACAATAAAAAGACGATTAAAGCAGTTGCGGTTGACGGATATACCGGTACAAGAAAGCAGACCGACGCTATTATCGAAGCCGTAAAGAAAGCCGGCGCGAGCAATATGTACTGGTTTAAGGTGGACGAAAACGGAGAACTGGCAGGCGGAATCGCCAAGTTTGCCGAAGGATGCAAAAATGCTCTCACCGAAAGACTTGACCTCAAAAAGAACACGTTTGTCGGCGTTGTTGCAGAAGATAAAAACGCTTGGAAGTCGGCGGGCTATATGCGCACCGAACTGGCGGTAAATCAAAATCTCATCGAACAGAAAGCGTATCGCTTTTGCTGGATAGTGGATTTTCCGATGTACGAATACGACGACGATGGCAATCTTACTTTCTGTCATAATCCTTTCTCCATGCCGCAGGGCGGGCTGGACGCGCTATTGAACAGCGATCCTCTCGACATTTTGGCATATCAGTACGACAGCGTCGTAAACGGAGTGGAACTAAGTTCCGGTGCGGTCAGAAATCACGAACCTGCCATTATGGAAAAGGCGTTTGAAATTGTCGGATACGGCAAGGAAGTCGTAGAGAAAAAATTCAGCGCGCTGTACAACGCATTCAAATTCGGTGCACCTCCGCACGCGGGCATAGCCCCCGGGGTTGACCGCATAGTTATGTTGCTTGCAGGCGAAAGCAGCATAAGGGAAATTATAGTGTTCCCGATGGACCGTAACGCACGCGATATTTTGATGGGTGCGCCGTCGTCGGTGACGGAAGCGCAACTGCGCGACGTGCATATCAAGTTGGACGTGAAACCGTCCGAAATGGAAGACTGATTATTCGCGTAGGCGAAAAAAGATAAAAAAGGCGCCGTGCGGACAACGTGTGGCAAAGACGCTAAAAACAGGAGTCAAAAATGAACAAACACAAAATTATCGGCATTATCTCACTGATACTGGTTCTGGTGCTTTGCACTACGCTCTTTGTGGCATGCAACAAGTACAAACAGGACGCAGTAAGCGGCGGCAACGCCGATGCGGCGGTAACTTCCAACGGAGGCTACTATGTAAAACAGGGTGATTACGCCTATTTCATCAACGGATACGACGCGTCCGAAACAGTGGACAACACTTTCGGAACTCCGCTCAAAAACGGTATAATCCGCGCGGAACTAAATTCTGACGGCACCGTCAAGACCGGCACGGTGAAACTTGTCGTGCCCAAGCAGATTTACAACACGAGCGTAAACGGCGGTTTTGCAGTGTTCGGAAACTGGATTTATTATGCCACGCCCAACAACGATGAAGACAAGAGCGGCAATCCTTCAACCACGCACACAGATTTTATGCGCACTTCGCTTGACGGCACCAAAACACAACTTATCGCCACCATAAACACACGCGGCAGCGAATATTTCTTTACGCCTACACGCATTTTGTATATGGGGAGCGCAACTGCGACAACGGTAAATTATATCGATTTCAGCGCAATGGCAACTGACAAGAGCATAGATAACGGCAAGGGCGCAACGACAGGCGTACTCATTGAAAACGCTTCAAAAGTGATTTGGAATTATGATGCCGCATACACGCCCGGTCAAGGTGCGGTCATCAGCGATTATATTGTCTACACCGAAAAACTGACCGGCGACAACAGCTATGAATTTTATAACAATCTGTGCGCAATTCGTTACGACGGAAGCGACAAAAAAGTTCTTGCAACTTACGACACATGGCTGACAGCGGAAGAAAAAGTCAACTATACGCAATATTTTGCCACAAAAGTGTTCAATTTCACTCTGCTTAACGCAAAAGTCGAGAGTGACACATCTATGACACTTTTCTACACAAAGTCGGTATATCTAAACTCTGCCGCAACAACCACCGGACTGTACAGTTGCACGTTTGATTCAATAAACGGATTTGACAAAAACAACGAAAAACATCTTACAAACCTTGCTCCCACAACCGTAAAACCCGTAAGTTATCAAGACGGCGCGCTTGTGGCAGGCAGCGACGGAAATTTCTATCACGTTAAATACGACGTTAACTCTGCGGAATTTGCCTCGGAATGGAACGGCAACGTTTATGACAAACTTGTGCTTGGCAGAAGTGCGACGATTATGTACGTCGGCGGCGGCACGGTGTTCTACTATGACGGCACGGGCGGAACGCTTTATGCGGTCAACCTAGTTGACCAAACTGGAAATTATCCCAACGAAACCCAAATTTTGACAGCGGCATTCAAGACCGATTGGCTTTTGCCGGAATTTGACGGCACGACGTTCTACTTCTTTGACACGGCAGATTATAACTATATTCACCGTTTTGATTTGTCGGCATACGAGGGCACCGCGGTAAAAGAAACAACGGCAGTGTCAATTATGACGCAGGCAGACAAAGACGCAAAAGCGGCGGCGGAGAAAGAAGCGGAAGCGGCGAAACAAGCATAAAATAGGGTGTATCCAAGCAAGCGGGAAAAAGCATTATGACCAAAACCATTTTGATTACCGGCGGCAGTCGCGGCATCGGCGCGGCGCTGGTGAGAAGGGCTTCAAAAGAGTTTAACGTCGCTTTCACTTATTTTAAGAGCGAAGCGGCGGCGCTTGCTCTTGAAAAAGAATGCGGTTTTGGTGTTAAGGCATATAAATGTGACGTTTCAGATCCCGCGCAAGTCCTGAAATTGAAAGAAGAAGTATTGGCGCGTTTTAAAAAGGTGGATTATCTGGTAAACAATGCCGGAATATCCTTTTCAAATTTAGTCACGGATATAAGCGATGAAGAATGGAAAAACACCCTCGCCGTCAACATTGACGGGGTGTTTTTCGTGTCTCGCGCTTTTTTGCCGCAAATGATTTCGAGAAAATCGGGCAGTATAGTAAATGTGTCATCTATGTGGGGACAGGTCGGAGCCAGCCTTGAAACGCATTATTCGGCATCCAAAGGTGCGGTGGACGCGTTCACGCGCGCTCTTGCAAAAGAAGTAGGACCGTCAAACATCTCAGTCAACGCCGTCGCCCCCGGAGCAATCGATACTGACATGATGGCAGGATATAACAAAGAAGAAATTCAGGCACTGAAAGAGGAAATTCCTCTGGGCAGATTGGGCACTCCCGACGAGGTGGCACAAGCGGTGCTTTTCTTGCTTGAAAGCCCATATATAACAGGCCAAGTATTGGGCGTTAACGGCGGCATTGTGGTTTAGAAACAGCAAAAGTCGCGGTTGACACTTGAAATAAGGTATACTATAATAATTATGTATCAACCAAATTAGACGGACGGAGTCACAAACGATTTGACAGAAGTCCAAATAAATGGAGAAGACACAAAAAACTGTTTTTCATAGGAGGATAATTATGAAAAAGTTTGACATCAAAAAGCTGATGATTCTTGTCTTGGCTCTGATGATGGTCTTTGCTCTTGTTGCCTGTAATAAAGACAACGGCGACGACGAAGATCCCATTGTACCCAAGCCCACGCAACCGAAAGACACTGTGCAAGCAGCGGAATATTTCCAAGGACTGTGGGATGCCACAAAATCAATCGGTAACGATGCTATCGGCGCAGACGATGCCATTAAAATCGAGTTAGGACTCGACATCGCTCTTGAAGCAAACGGCGGTGACCCGTTTGATCTCGGCGTTTTGCTTGGAATCGTATACGATCATGCCGGCACTCAAAGTGCAGCAAAGTTGGAATTGTACGACAAAGCCACCACCGAGAACTGGTTGACGCTCTATATTTTCATGAGCGATCCAGATATGCTTTATATCAGCTTCAAAGATCAAAACGTCGCAGTGCCCTTTGACACCGACGGAAACGACAACGGCTCTTATGCCACCGCAGTGAAAGGCTTTATTGACGGTGATCTTCTTGACACCGATAAGGATAAGAGTCCTGATACCTCTATTGCAGATCTCATCGGTGCCATAGCCGGTGATTTTGGTCCCGATTGGACGCTTGACGCTCTTCTTGGACAAATCTTTGGTTTGCTCGGAGTCAACCTTGGAGATCTCCTTGGCAAAATCCCCCCTTCATTGCTTGGTGATATGACTGAAGAAGAACTTGCAGATCTTGCAGACAATCCTTCACTTCTTCCCTTGCTCAAAGGCCTTGGCGGAACACTTTTCCCCGATCCTATTCCTTATGTTGTAGCTGACGGTGTCACCACCTACACGGCAAGAGTCGGAGCCGACTTGATGGTCGTTCTTCCTTCATTTGTTGGCAAGTTTGTCGGCAACCTTATTACCGCAGACAGCGCCCTTGAACTCATCTATGCAAAGAATGCGGACGGAAGCATCAACAGTTTCGCAATTCACCTCCTCACTGAAGATTATATCGGAAGCACTCCTTTTGATCTTAAGTTGACGATTGACTCTTTCAAGATTGAATCTCTCGGTGAAACCATTGAGGCGGCAGACGCACAATCCGCTCTCGGATTTGTAGCAGCTAATTTCAAAGAAAACAGCAGACTTAACCTCGACCTCGAAATAGGCATTGCCGGCAACGCAATTGTTCTCAATCCCGCCCCCAGTGCTCAAGCGGATCTTGACGGTTTCTACAAGCTGCATCTCGAAGGCCAACTCAACCTCAACGACGGCGAGAAGACCCAGGCATATGCGGCTATCTCATACAAAGCGGCAGCAGCCGACCCATATGTTGAACTCGTAGAAGCGGCAGTCAGCCCTGTCGGCGACGAGGGCAAGAGCCAACTCGTGCTTGATTTCAACAGCACTCATCCCGTAACCCAGATGTTTATGGGTTATGTCGGACCCAGCATTGTCAAGGGACTTGCAGGTTCTGAAGACGCATTTGCTTCCGGCGCAGGCCTTGCAATTGCAAACGCAGCGTACGGCGAATATGCAGACACAGCGGCAGTGCTCGCAGCAGAATCATTTGAATTTGATACAACCTTTGAAGGCGTCGTGCTCGAAAACTTTGACATTGACGAACTCTTCCAAGGCTTGCTTGCAGACCTTGGCAAAAAAGACCCAGAAGCGGCTCCAACCGCAGATTATGCAGAGTGGGAACTCAACATCGGCGGTCTCCTCTCCACAATCTTCAAAGCGATTGGCTACAAGAATGATATGGTTAGTGCATCCGTTGACGAAAAGAGCACCTCAGGCGGCGGCATTGCAAACCTCATCGCAGGTCTCTTTGCAAAACCCGCAAACAATGCCAGTGTAGTTCTCTTCGGAGATACTGCTAATAAAGTCGCCGGTATCTTTGGTGTCGGCGGTAGCGCAGTCCTCGAGGACAACGGAACCACTGAGGATCTTACAGACGACTACGGTTGGTGGTATTCCTTCTTTAAAGGAAGCGCATGGGCTGCAACACCCGCAAGTACTGACAGAGCAGCTAAACTGGCGGCAGAAAAAGCAACCATTACGAATATTTTCAACAGCGGCGTTGAACTCACTGTGAACAACAAGCCCGCAGCGACCAACCCCGACAAGGGCAAAATCAGCATCGCAGTAACCAACGGTTCAGCATCAATCAACGTATCTCTGCTCATCAACGTGACAGAAGCAACCACCGCATACGAGGCAGACAGCCTGCGTCCTGAAACAATAACAGCCGGATGGGCGCTTGTCACCATCCCCGCTCCCGTAGAAGCCTAACAAGCGATAATTGCAATAAGCAATAAAACAAAATAATTGCTTTAAGCAAAAAAGTAAAACAAATGAAAAGCCCCCGCGACGCGGGGGCTTTTTTTCAGTATTAAGCAAATAGGTAAAAGCAAAATCATAAAAATAGCCCAAAACTTATCGCTGAATTTTTGTGACGCCGAATATAAGTTGCTTTTTGAAGGGAAGATATTTATAATGATACTGATATGACG
>CAYJCS010000039.1:0-10288 GCA_964368715.1 uncultured Bacteroidaceae bacterium
ATATTTGTTCCTTGCTTTTTTTCTCGCAAACAGTATCAAACTATTCAAATTTTATAGTATTTTTTGAGTGCGGCTTCGGCGGCAGGGAGCAGTTCAAGGTTTATGCAGCACGAAATTTTGGTTTCGGACGTTGTGATTGCATACACCGTTGCGCCTAGGCCGTTCAATATGGAAAGTACTTCCAAGGCTACGCCGCTTTTATGTTCCATACCTGCGCCTTCTGCGGTGAGTTTCGCCGTGTTTACGGTTGCCGTGTGCTCGACCTTTTGAGGGATAAGTTTGTCCGCCCTTGTCAAATCTTTGTCCGGCAGGCTGAACGATACCGCCAAAGTCCCGTCACGGTTGATGTTTTGCGATATCATATCCAAATTGATATTGTTGTCTTTTATGCCCTTTAGCAAAGTTAAAAAAGCGGTTGAAGTGATAGAAGGGAAAGAAAGCAGCGATACTTCTTTTTCGGACGAAACAGACGTGACGGCGTAGAAATCGCCGAGGATTGAATTCATGTCGTACAGCCCCGTCTTTTTATCCATGATAAAGGCTGCCGCACGGAGTGCGCCCCTTACAAAGACTTCTTTGCTTTCTGCTTCGTGAGACAGAGTGATTTGCTCGCCGGCTCCAAGGAACATAACTTCGTGTTTGCCGACAACGCTGCCGCCGCGGATAGCGTGAATGCCTATCTCGTTTTTTTCACGGCGTTTTGCCGTTTCATGTCGTCCGAATGTGGGAATAAGATCACCTTCACGGACTTCGTTGATGGAGTTGGCAAGCAGTAGGGCAGTGCCGCTTGGTGCGTCGAGTTTCTGGTTGTGGTGCATTTCCACTATCTCAACGTCATATGCGTCTCCCAAAAACTTCATAGCATCCTTTGAAAGGTTTGAAAGCAGATTTATGCCCAGCGACATATTCGCGGTGCGGAATATAGCCGTCTGCTTTGCCGCATATGAAACGCGCTTGACTTGTTCATCTGTATATCCGGTTGTCGCAAGCACGCATTTAACACCGTTTTTTACGGCGAAATTCAAAATCGAGTCCAGCGACGCGGGAGATGAAAAATCCAAAATAACGTCGGCGGACAGTGCGCTGTCTTCAAAAGAGCGATAAACGGGATAGGGCAGATCGTCCGCAGGGAAAGTGTCCACTCCGTAGACTATCTCGAAATCCTGCGAGCCGATAAGCGTCTTGTAAATCGTTCTGCCCATGCGCCCTGCGGCGCCGGATATGGCAAATTTAATCATTTGTATTCCTTGAGTAAATCAATGAGGACTTTTGCGTTTGCGTCGGTCATGCGTGTTAGGGGCAGTCGTACAATTCCGTTGCAAAGCCCCAATTCTTCTGCGGCACGCTTAGCGGGAATAGGATTGACCTCGCAAAACAGTGCTTTAATCAAAGGCAACATTTTAAGCTGCATTTCGGCGGCTGTTTTTAAATCGCCTTTTAGCATTGCCGTCGTCATATCGGATGTGAATTTCGGGATGACGTTGCTTGCTACGGAAATAACTCCCTCGCCGCCCATTGCCATAATCGGAATGGTTATGCCGTCGTCTCCGCTATACACAACCGCTTTACCTTTTGTCAGACGAATACACTCACTGATTTGTTCCATATTGCCGCATGCTTCTTTGATTGCCGCAATATTTTTGTGTTCGGCAAGTTTGGCAAAAGTCGCAGGGAGCATATTGACACCCGTACGTCCCGGCACGTTGTAGCAAATAATGGGAAGGTCTACCGCATCGGCGATTGCGCCAAAATGCGCGACAAGTCCGTCCTGCGTCGCCTTGTTGTAATAAGGAGTTACGATAAGAAGTGCGTCTGCGCCGAGGCTTTGTGCGGTCTTTGACAACTCGATAGCGGCGGCGGTGCTGTTTGAGCCTGCACCGACGATAATCGGAAGTTTGCCTTTCAGTTTTTTCAAAGTAAACTTTATGACGCCGATTTTTTCATCAAGCGACATAGTTGCGGGTTCACCGGTCGTGCCCAAAATTACTAGGGCGTCCACACCGTTTGCCACTTGAAAATCAAGCAGTGCATCAAGTGCGGGATAATCCACGCCGTTATCGGTGAAGGGGGTTATCAAGGCCGTAGCCGTGCCTTTGAAAATCATATTATGCCTCCAAAGCGTTTTTGATTAGCAATTCGACAATCTGTACGGCGTTTGTTGCCGCTCCTTTTCTTATATTATCGGCAACAACCCAAATGTTGACGCCGCTGTCCACGCTGTTATCTATGCGGATACGACCGACATAAACTTCGTCGTGGTTTTCTGCATAGATGGGCATGGGATAGACGTTGCTTTTGACGTCGTCCATCACTACAAGTCCCTGTGAGAACTCGCTGAGTGCTTTAACGACGCTCTCTTTGGTGCAGGGCTTTTTAAATTCCACGTTGATAGATTCGCTGTGTCCGTGGAAAACGGGCACGCGCACCGTTGTGGCGGTGATTTTGATTTTTTCATCGTGCAAAATCTTCCTTGTTTCGGCAATCATCTTCCATTCTTCCTTGGTGTAGCCGTCTTCCATAAATACGTCGATGTGCGGAAGAATGTTAAACGCGATAGGATAAGGGAACTTTTTGGGTGCTTCGCCGTTAACACCGTCTTTAAGGTCGTTGTAGCCTGCAACTCCTGCGCCCGATACCGCTTGATAGGTGGAATAAACGATGCGTTTGATGCCAAAGGTATCGTACAAAGGCTTCAATGCCACGACTGCTTGTATTGTTGAGCAGTTGGGGTTGGCAATAATGCCTTTGTTCCATTTTACGTCTTCGGGATTGACTTCGGGAACGACGAGGGGGACGTCGGGATGCATTCTCCATTGACTGGAATTATCCACGACAACTGCGCCTGCCTTGACAAAAACAGGTGCAAAATCTTTGGATGTGCCGCCGCCTGCGGAAAACAATGCAAAATCAACCTTGCCGGCAAGAGCCATAATGTTTTCTTCGGTCAGTTCGATGACCGTGTGAGGTTTGCCCATAAAGTCGATTTGTTTTCCCGCGCTTCTTTGCGAAGCAAAAAGATAATAATTATCTACGGGAAGTTGGCGTTCCGTCAATACTTCGAGGAATTTGTTGCCGACCATTCCGGTCGCGCCTACTACTGCAACATTAAACTTTTTCATTTTTACTTCCTTTCCCCTTATTTAGTAAAAAATATATCACGGCCAAGAAAAAGTCAATCTAATTCAATAGCAATTAGATAACTTCATACACGTAACTTCATATACGCGCGCCGATTATTTTCCCAAATACATTTTATTTGTTTGATATTTGTTGTGTGTTAGTGTAAAATGACTGTAAATTAAAATAATGCCGTCAGGAGACAATATGGCAAATCAATATCAGCAGGGCGCAGCGAAAGCGACCAAAGAACCCAAATTTTTGCTTGGCAATCTATTCGTCAATGCCGAAGTTGTGGTCGAACCGGAAGAACCTCAAAAAATCGTCGTCGCAGGAATGGCGGAGGCAAGAATAAAAAAGGAATATCCCGAGGGATATTTCAAAAGAGCAATCGCCGTATTTCAGGGCGAATACGCAAATATGATAAAAACAACGGTGTGGTTTATCGCATCCACACTTCTGTTCATTTTGGTGCTCACCGTAGCCGCCAGATATTTTGAAGATAGCGTGCTTGGCGGAACTTACAACTTTATGTCCGCCATTGGTGTCGGTTATCCCGGCATCGGCGACAGCATATCAGAAAGTGTCTTCCGCCTTTACTGGGACGTATATCAGCCCGTTATTATGATGGTTGCCGCCGCAATGATTTTTGCATCGGCGTTTATGTCGGGGCAGTTTTATGCGGCAAAGCGTTCATTCTTCCAAGATTTATACAAAAAGAGCATAGCCACATATTGGATGGGCTTTGCCAAATATTGGTGGAAGTACTTGCTTTTCGGGACTGTCGGCACATTTGTTATGCTTGCTATGGGAACGTCGCTTCTTAATCTTCTTGCAAAAATGCAAATTTCCGCCGCAGTGGCAGGGGACTATGTAGGAGTCGTTTTTGCATTCGTGTTCGGAGCACCCATTCTTGCCTATTTAATGGTGTTGCTGTCTCTTGCAACCGTATACGACCTTTCGTTCTCGGCCTTGTTAAAAGACGCGCTGGTTGTTATCATCAACAACCCTCTCACGGTGCTTATTGTAGGAGTGCTCTCTTTGATTCCTATTCTCATTTGCATTGCAGGCACGGTGGTTGCAGTTATCGCCTATATTGCCATGGCGGCGGCGGGGTTCAACTTCCTTGCACTGAATTGGATTGCAATGGCAAAAAGAGGCATGGACAAGTGCAAGTCATTGAAAGCCTACAACGACAAAAAAAAGATGTACGTCGCCCGCAAAGCGAGCGTGAACGAATATCAGGGTAACCCTGCAAAAGCAAAGCAAAAAGTAAAAGCCGCGCAAAAGCCCTATCAAAATCCCAAGAAGAAGAAAAAGAAATAATGGCTCAAGTTATCGACTTCAACCTTAACGGCGAAGAGTATCTGGAACTTGGCGAAAGATGTATCGAGTCGGGCAATGCCGAAGGCGCGATAACAAATTTCAAAAAGGCTCTCGAACTCAATGAGCGCCTGTTTCGGGCGTCGATTAGTCTTGCAACTTTATACGCTGGCTTGGGCGCGCACCAAATCTCAAATAAGATTCTTTTTAAAGCCCTCGCATTGAAGCCCGACGTGGACAACGAGGGCCGTATTTTTTATCAGCTTGCAAACAATTTTTTGGAACTCGGCGACCTTGAAGTGGTGTCGTACTATATGCGTTATTTCAGCGACGATTTCGATTCCGAAGCCTTTGAAGCGAAAAACCCCGAAGAAGAAAACTTTCACGTGGCATATCCCCGCGGCGACGATTATTACGAAATGCTTATCGAGCGCGCTTACCGCGCGGTGAGAGAAAAAGATTTTGACACCGCACTTCAATACGCCAGAGAGGTTGACCCAAGAAGCAGGGCAGCAGACGCGGCGAATCACGTAATACTCGTTTGCTATATGATGAAAAACGACATTGACCGCGTTATTGACGAGGCGGAGTTCATGCTGGAAAAATCAGACAGTCTGGCAGTCAGATGCACTCTTGCCACCGCCTATATGATGGAAGATAAAATCGAATCTGCGGATAGTGTAGTAGTCGGCATTTTAGAAAAAGATTACAAAAGAGTTGAAGACATTTTGTTGCTCTTGCCTCTGCTTGTCAATCTCAACATGCACTCCGAAGTTGTAAAATACACCAAGCGGGTGCTCGAAAGTTTGAACTTGCAGCCAAACACAATGATGTGGCTTTCGCAAGGTCTTTACAATTTAGGACAAAAAAAAGAAGCCGCAAAAATTATGAACCGCATCAAAGTCATCTACGGCGAGTATTCACCTGCGGAATTTTACCTAGACCTTTATAAGACCGAACCCGAAAGCGTCGAATATAATATGAATTTGCCCTACGCGGAAAGAATCCGCCGATATAAGCGCATCGAATACTATGTAAAATTGGACAAAGTCGATTTTGAAAAGTCTTTGAAAAACGACCGAGAACTCACATCTTTAATACGCTGGGCTTTTATCGACGGCAACGAAAAGATTGAACTCATGGTTTTGAACCGTCTTGACTTTTGTCAGACGGCGTGGGTGAAAGATTTTTATCGTGACATACTCATTTCTCCGAATTTGAGTTTCGAAATTATGCCGCGCATTTTATACAGTCTTCTCAATCGCGGCTTTACGCTGGACGTAGAGATTGTGGCGCAGGACAGATTTAAAGACGTATCTTTGTGCTTGCCCGATGCCTTTTACTGCCTTCCGGTTGTATTTCACGATGCGGTGAGTTATGCAATTTGTGACATAATATTCACCGACGAAGACCCCACGACGTATATCGAAAGACTTAGAAAAATCGTCAATTCCTTGGTTAAGATAGGAGCCGACGGCAGGGCGGTGTGGAGAGATAAAAACGTTGAAAAAATCGCAAGACTAAGAAGTATGCGGACGATAGTCGGCGTGCTTTTGACAAAAGTGTACGAGGACGATCCAAATCCCAAAGAGGACAATATGGAACGTTACGAATTGAGCGAACGCACGTTTGACAAATATTACAGTATTATTTTCGGAGATGAAAACGATGATAGAAAAGAATGAAATGCTTAAAATGCTGGACGTACTGACAAACGAGGATTTTGAATACGCAACAAGGCTGGAAGCCTACGAGTTTCTGCTCGAAGACTGCGAAGTAATCGTAGACGAAATGTTGGAGCGGTTTTATAAATGCGAGGGCGACACCGCTCAAATGCTGCTTGAAATCATGGCAAATTACCCCGGCCATAAGGGCGTATTTATGGCGCTTGTGAGTTATCTTTACCGCGGTGAAGACGTCGCATTATTTGCGAGATTACTCGGCAAATACGGCGATTTGAGTGCTATCCAATTGCTGGAAGACTTTGCCAAAGAAAACGAGCTCAATTATAATGAATATATGGAAATCCGCAATGCTGTCGAAGAGTTGGGCGGTGTGTTCAAAAACGACGAAAGCAAGTTTGCCGACGATATGTTCTACCGCTATGTAAAAGGTCTTGACGAGGAAGACGACGATGATAGAAAATCGCCCTTTGAAGACATTCTCAACCCTCCTAAGGAGCAACCCGAAGACGAAGACAGCGACGAAGACGCTGAAGAATGTCTTGAAGACGACGGCTGCCATTGTCATGATGAAGAATGTCACGACGATTGCGACTGCGACGAGGACTGTCACTGCCACGATAATGAATGCCACGACGATTGCGACTGCGACGAGGACTGTCACTGCCACGATAATGAATGCCACTGCAACGAGGAAGATGCAAATTGACAGCGGCGATATAGTTTCGCGCACGCGATGATGCGGCATAAAACGTATCCTTTAAGGTCGCATCTTCAAAGTGCTTTAAGAAACGAGGTAGTTTGTCTTTTGGCACACGGATATAAATCAATTTCGCAATTGTGAATACTGTGAAAATTATTCCGAACAGACTGATAAACGGATAGCAGTAATCCACGATATTATCAAATCCCAAAAAACTTATCGGATATGCTAAAAGCAATGCTCCGAATACAATGAGTTTCCGATATGAAGGCGTGCCCAAAGCGGCAAGCCTTTTGTTTTTTTCAAAGTAACTTTGCGTTAATGCGGTCAAAACTTCAAGCGCTCCGATAAGAGTTGTGAATATCGCAACGGCAATCAAAACTCCGCAAACAACTTTTAGGCCGGCTTTTTCCGATGCTGCCAAAACAGGCATTGACGAGTGCATTTCGTCAGATAAAACCACGTTTTGGAGAACAAACAGCACTGTCGACAAAAAAGCAAATATTGCCAAACAGCAAACAGCAATTTGCTTCGCGCTCATTTTTTTGCCTTCCCTAGAAAGCATCACTCCGCCTAAAAGCACGTCCAAGCCACTGTATCTCATTGGCCGCAAAATTGAAAAATCTCCGCTGAAAATTTCGGCTCCGTTTCTGAAAAAAACCACAAACAACAGCACTACGAAAAGCGGCATCAAAACGGTGTTCGCCCACTTTATTTTTTCTATCCCGAAACACACCAAAATCGCACCGATTATAGCCATCGCAAGCCCAAGAAGAGGTATTCCGAAAAGCGAGGAGAGGACGTATTCGCCTCCTGCAAGCATAGAACAAAGCGATATTGCCGAAGATATAAAAATTCCCGTCTTCACGAAAAAGTTTTGGGGGACGGCATTGACTTTGCCTGCCACCAAAAAAAGCCCGCATAATATCGAAATAAATACAGCCGCAAGCGCAGTACAGTATGGTGAAGTGTCACCAAAAAACAGGGCAATCTCCCTACCTGAAGAAAACCCCGCACCAATCGACGTCCCGATATACAAAAACGCTACACGCAAAGCCGCAAACATGGTAGATTGTATGCAATCTTTAACGATAACTTGACAAAGCTTAAAAATACTCATAATATCTTATTTAACTTATTTTAGAGGTATCTTATGGCAGATAGCAAACTCACTATGGACAAACTCGTCGCGCTTTGCAAAAATCGCGGTTTCATTTTCGCCGGAAGTGAAATTTACGGCGGACTTGCAAACACATGGGATTACGGTCCGTTGGGCGTCGCGCTCAAACAAAATATCAAAAACGCATGGTGGAAAAAATTCGTAGTTGAAAACCCTTTGAACGTGGGATTGGACTGCGCAATTTTGATGAATCCGTCAGTTTGGGAAGCAAGCGGACACTTGGGCGGTTTTTCCGATCCTTTGATGGACTGCAAACACTGCAAATCACGTCACCGCGCGGACAATCTCATCGAAGATTATATGAAGCGCAAGGGCATAGAACAGAACATCGCAGGCTGGAGCAACGACCAGTTTGAAGCATATATCAGCGAAAACAAAATCACTTGCCCCGTCTGCGGCGTATCCGATTTCACCGGCATCAGGAAATTTAATCTGATGTTCAAGACATTCCAAGGCGTTACCGAAGACACCACAAACACCGTGTATCTTCGTCCCGAAACCGCGCAGGGTATATTTGTAAACTTCAAAAACGTGCAGCGCACAACCAGAAAAAAAGTGCCTTTTGGAATCGGTCAGATAGGCAAGTCTTTCCGCAACGAAATCACACCGGGGAACTTCATTTTCCGCGTCAGAGAATTCGAGCAGATGGAACTGGAATTTTTCTGCAAACCCGGCACCGATCTTGAATGGTTTGAGTACTGGCGCACATTCTGCCACCAATGGCTATTAGACCTCGGCATGGACGACGATTATCTTAGACTTCGCGATCACGACAAAGACGAACTTTGCTTCTATTCCAAAGCCACCACCGATTTTGAATTTTTGTTCCCTTTCGGTTGGGGCGAACTTTGGGGCGTTGCCGACCGCACCGATTATGACCTAAATCAACATATCAACAAATCCGGCAAAGATTTAAGCTACACCGATCCCGTTACAAACGAAAAATACGTTCCCTACGTCATCGAGCCGTCCCTTGGTGTGGAGCGCATGGTATTGGCACTTTTGAGCAACGCTTACGACGAAGAAGACGTGGGCGAAGGCGACACGAGAGTAGTTCTGCATCTGCACCACGCAATCGCACCTATAAAGGTTGCAGTGTTTCCACTTCAAAAACAGCTTAACGAAAAAGCCGAGGCAATTTATAACGACTTAACAAAACACTTTGCTTGCGACTTTGACGGAAGCGGTTCAATCGGAAAGCGTTACCGCCGTCAGGACGAAATCGGAACGCCATATTGCGTGACGGTTGATTTTGACACCCTAGAAGACAACACCGTTACAGTTAGAGAGCGTGACACTATGGCGCAAGTCAGAGTGCCTATATCGGGACTCAGAGCCTATTTCGACGAATTGCTCGAATATTAAAATCCGCTGAGTTTTTATTGAACGGCAGAGTAATAATACGAAAGTAAAAACTAAGCTCGCCAACGTCAAAAAAGGAAAAAGGTAAACGAAATAAAGATTCTTTTAACAAGCATAATAAGAAAGCTAAAACTATAAAGTTTAAACACAAATTAAAGAAAATTAAAAACCCCGCAAAAGCGGGGCTTTGTTTATCAGCCGTAGTTCTTTGTGTTACTTGCAGCCGCCATAGCCGGGACCTCCGCCGCAGCAGCAGCAAAGGATGAGCAGCAAGGGAATGATGTCGCAGCAATCGCAGCCACCGCCGCATCCGCCGCCGAAACCGCCACCGCCACAGCAACAAAGAAGAAGTAAAATTAGCCAGATGCAATCGCACCCACAGCCGCTATTTGCTCCACCGTTTGCAAAAAAGCCGTTCATTATGTATGACCTCCTTAAATATTAGGATTTCTCCTACTTTACCATACGCATTCGTCTTATTTTGTGTTCATTGAATAGCGATTCAGACAATATATTTTGGCGTGGACTACATCAAGAAACTTATAGGACTGGTAGCCGGTGTATTCTGCGTGCTAGTCGTTGCCTGGCTGTGCTCTTATTGCTTAAAAATAGACTTTAAGTGGTATTTAGCACTAAATAAACCGCAGATTTTGCCAAGCGGCGGCTATTTTACATTTTTTGTTGCCATAACTTATATGTGTGTCGTTGGGGTCATAGCACGGCTTGTCACGGGGAAACATATATTTCCGTCAATGATATTTTTGGCATTTACGGGGTTATTTTCGGTTTTATTTATTTATGCTTTTTTCACTCTCAAAAATATTTATCTCGCCTTTGCGTTCTCAATACTGCTGCTTGCGTTTTCGCTTGTGGTGCAAATAAGGTTTTTTTTAAAGGAAGTCAGAATCGCTCTTTATTATC
>CAYJCS010000040.1:0-8078 GCA_964368715.1 uncultured Bacteroidaceae bacterium
TTGCCGAACTGGTGAAGTTGGAAATGCCCTGTGACAAAAGAAAATACGATATTCTTTTCTCTTTCTTCCAAAGGCTTTTCCGCAAAATATTTTGCCAAGCTCAAACTCCCTATTGCGGCGTTTTCTTCAAAAGCGTTGGTGCCGTCGGTGTGAGTGTTGACAAGAATGCTTTCCGTTTTGCTCTTGCCCTTCAAAACCGCATAAATAGTTCTTGTGGGCGCGTTCTCATATACGCTCGCCGAAAGTTTAAGCGTGGCTTTTTCGTGTCTTTTGGCGGCTTCGATAATTTTTTCACCGTCCGTTTCGTTCACCCAAAGCGAAGGCATGCCGCCAAACTTCTTTATAAATGGCAGATATTGATACTTTGCGTTCCCGTCGGAACAGCCGCTCATAACGCAAATCACGGCTTTTGCGCCTGCGCGGCGCGCGAGACTAAGAATCGGCGCTATTACAAACGTCGCCACTACGGGGCTTGACTGCTTCATCGGAGGAGTGAATGTTTCGGGATATACAGCGCGTTTTTTGAAAACCAAGCCGCACCCTGCCTCAAACATAGGCACTTTTATGACGGCAATTTTGTCTTTGCATCCAAGATAAAGTGTGTCCACGCCGAATTTTCCAACAAATTTCATAGGCGCGGTGACGCCCTCGTCGGGTGTAAATCCGCTGTAAGGATAATAACTCAAATCGTCTTTAGCAATTTGAACGCTCTTTCCGTCGGTATTATAACTTAACGCCCAATCGCTTGGTTCCCAGCGTCTGAAAGTGTGTTTATCCTCTTTCACTTCATAGCCGTACTCGGTGAGTTTTGCCGATATGTAGTCGATCAATTTGTCGTGAGCGGCGCTGCCTGTAAGGCGCGGGCCAAGACCGACAATGTATTCTTCCATTTCCTTCAGCGTATCAACGCTATAGAGACCTTTCGCTTGTGCCATAATTCTCCTTTTCCCCTTTTAATCGGATTTTGATTTTTGCTTATTGCTTCAATAAATTGCTTTTGATTGAACTCTATTTGCCTTATTCGTCTTTTCCTATTTCGTCTTCGGCAACGCCCGCAGATAGTGCATTTCCTCCGTCAAGGTTTTCGAAGGAAGGCGCCAAAGCTTCACCGTTTTCGCCTGTTCGTTCAAGTCCATCGCCTCTGCGCCCCGCAAGTTCTTCCTGCATCTTCTTCTTTGTTTTTGCGTCAATCTTATAAAACAACATAGGAATACAACTTGCCGCCATGCAAAGACCTTGCGACATAAAGTAGATTATCCAAAGTTTGTTTTGCATTGCGTCGGTAACGTAAGTCGCCGTGGTGCCCGCTTCAACTGCAAGATTGAAATCAGACGCGCTGTAGCCGATAAAACCGACAAGTAAAATACCGATAGAAACGGAGAGCGCGTTTGACAGTTTGTTGGACATGGAGAGAATTGCAAACTGCGTGCCTTCGGTGCGTTTCCCGGTCTTCCACTCCTGATAGTCGACGATATCCGCGGTCATAACCATCGGCAGATAGCCGTTGGGACCATAGGAAAAACCCATAAAGAACTGGAATATGAGGATTGCCAACAGCGATCTGAACGGATTGCCGCCAAAGACGTACAGCGCGGTAGATACCGTTGCAATAATCAATCCGTACATACCCGCCGTTATAAAGTATTTTTTCTCGCCGAGTTTTTTGTTTATCATCGGGTTCAATATGATTGTCACCATGCCTGAAACCGCGCTGGTGACGCCGATAAGCCAACTTAGTCCGTCGCCGTAAACGACTTCTCCGCCCGTCAAAAATCCGAGATTGACACCGTCGCGCAGTAGGATACAAGATGCCTGCACCGCAATGCCAAGACCTATATTTCTTGCAAATCCCAAAATGTAGGTTAAAAAGACAATCATTATCATCTTGTTGGATTTAAGCTCTCTGAACATTTCTTTGAAGCTCATTGCAGAAGACGTCGCGGATTTGACCACCTCTTTGCACTTGAAATACATAAGAAGTTGGAAAACGAGTCCCAGTCCTGCCATAATGCAGGCGGTTACCAAATATTCGGTTTTTCCGACGGTGCCGTTGTCGCCGCCCGTAATCATAAGGACTATGGTAACAAAAACACCGGGGCACGCTAGCGCAACCGATTTAAGCGTGTTGGCAAGTCCAGCGGCATTGCTGCGCTCCTCGGAATTTGAAGATAACAGCGCAAGCATACCTTGTGAAGGAATGTCGGCAAGCGTCATAGAGATATTCCACAAAATAACAACGAACGTGATATAAACGTATCTGCCCGCCTCGGTCGGGAAAGGTATTGCGATGTATGAAATCATCGTCAATACGGCGAGAGGGAACGCGGAAAAGAGTATCCACGGTCTCATCTTGCCCGCCTTGAAATTGGCGCGGTCGATAAGATTTCCGATGACGAAATCCGCCACAATGCTGATAATTTTTGCGGCAAGAATTATGCCCGCAACAATCATCAAATCCGCGCCCAAAAACTTGTTGAAAAACTCGGCTTGGTAGCTGTTTACAAGTCCGATTGCCAAATTTATGCCAAGTAAACCCAGTGAATAAATCCACATATTAGCGCTCAGCGCGGGCTTTTTTTTCTGCTCAAGTAAATCTTGAACGTCGCTCATAAAATCCGATCCCCCAAATGTCACAGGCCAAACTAAAAAATATCTTGCGCATAAGCGCTATACATTGATTATCTTAACATAACTGCGATAGCAATACAAGAACAATTTTACTCGGTTAATTGACTTAATTGTCGCATTGCCGTACAATTGTCGGGATTTGCTAAAAACGGAACAAATAAATGAACTGCACAGAAAAATATGTTAAACAGTCAGGCTTTTAGCCGTTTGAAAAAAGTGTCTTGCAAAATGCCATTAATGCTATAAAACGGTTTGTCATCCCACGCTTAAATGTCAAACCGTTATAACAAAGCAGCCATAATCATATCGATAAAAAACACAAAACAGAGACTTTACTCTACTTAAAATTGCGTGTAAACGTTCGATAAGGCAAAAGAGGAACAACTTGACAACAATCTTTATACTTTTGATTTTCAGTTCATATATATCCATGGGATTGCCCGACAGCGCTTGGGGCACCGCGTGGCCTTTTATGCGTGCCGAACTGCTACTGCCATTAGCGGCAGCTGGGATTTTCTCCGCTGTCATAACGGTATGTTCCGCACTGTCATCCGCTCTTGCTCCAAGACTTTGCAAACGAATCGGCATCGGCCCTATTATGGCGATGTGCGCATTGGTGACCGGAGCATGCATACTGGGCATTTCGTTTGCAAGCAGTTTTTATACTATAGTATTAATCGGCATACCTTTGGGAATTAGCGGCGGCGGTGTTGACGTTTGCATAAACAATTACGTTTCGGAACGCTTTTCACCGCGCATAATGAACTGGGTTCACGCCTCTTGGGGCATAGGCTCAATGCTCGGTCCCGTAATTATGACAGCCGCAATCACAACGCTCGGCAGTTGGCGAAAGGGCTTTTTCATTCTTGCTCTTGTTCAATTGGTACTCGCGGTCATTCAATTTTGCGCCTTGCCTCTTTGGAAAAAATCGCCCGTCCCTTTGCTCGACGTCAAAGAGGACGAGATAACAACGGCAAACGACGTTGCAAAAAAGCGTATTGCAATCTTTTTGTCGGTGCTGGTTTTCTTTGTTTACTGCGGCGTGGAAGTCGCCGTCGGCAGTTGGCTTAACAGCCTGCTTATTGAAGAGCGCAACTTTGGTGCAACTCTCGGAGGGTCGTGTGTTTCTGTTTATTACGGCGGAATTATGGTAGGCCGTGTGCTATTGGGATTTTTCAGCAACAAGCTTGGAAACAAGCGCACTATGTACTTCGGCTTGGTGCTGGCCGCTATTGGCGCAGGATTGTTCTTTATAACTTCAAGCGTCGCGGCGACTTTTATAGCCATTGCTTTGCTCGGCATTGGTTTTGGACCGATATACCCATGCAATATGCATCAAACGACTATGCGGTTCACGAGGGAAACATCAAGAAAAGTTATCGGTTATCAAGTTGCTTCAGCTTGCCTCGGCATGCTCTTTATCAGCCCTGCCGTTGGCTACATCATGCAACATACGTTTTATGAATCTCTCTCAATCTGCGTCGCCGTGCTTACGGCATTACTCGTTCTTGTGATTATTTTATTAAATCTCGTCACAAGGTCTCGTAAAACCGAACACCACTTGCTGGCAGAAGAAAATATTGCATAATTTTAAAAGCATTATTTTTAATTAAATCAAAAAATGTTTTCTTTTCAGATAAATAACGGCAAGTTACCTTGCCGTTATTTTGTTGAGCATTATTAATAAAGTATCTTTAACTTCGCCGCATAAAAATTTTCTCTCAAATCGTTTCGGCTGTTTATTTTTGTAAAAATTAATAGTTTATTAGTCGTCCGTTTCGGTTTTGATTTTGCCGAATTCCATTTTCATTCTCGTTTCGCCTGAAAGCACGACTTTTCTTATACGGATATTTTTAGGCGTTACCTCAAGCATTTCGTCGTCGCCCAAAAACTCAAGCGATTCTTCCAAACTGAATTTTCTGGGTGTAACAAGCCGCAGAGCCTCGTCGCTGCCCGCGGCGCGCATATTCGTAACGTGTTTTTTTTTGCAGACGTTGACACGTATGTCTTCGGCTTTCGGTGACATACCAACGACCATTCCTTCATAGACCTGAGTTTGCGGGTCGATAAAAAGTATTCCTCTGTCCTGTGCATTAAACAATCCGTACGTTGCGGCTTCGCCTGCTTCGTAGGCAACCAAACTGCCCGTAAAGCGGTGTTGAATTTGTCCTTTGTAGGGCGCATATCCGTCAAACAGTTGGTTCATAACACCCTCGCCTTTGGTGTCGGTCAAAAATTCGTTTTTAAACCCGAATAGTCCGCGTGCGGGAATTATAAACTCCATTCTTATGCGGCTGCCCTGCGGAGTCATCGTAACAAGTTCGCCTTTTCTCACGCCCATGCGTTCCATAACCGAACCGACGCAGTCCGACGGCACGTCGATAAACAGTCTTTCCATAGGCTCGCATTTTACGCCGTCAATGGTTCTAAAAATAACTTTGGGCGTACCTACGCCAAATTCATACCCTTCGCGGCGCATGGTTTCAATGAGGATTGAGAGGTGCATTTCTCCTCTGCCACAAACTTTAAATGTGTCTGGCGTTTCGGTCTGATAAACGCGCAAAGATACGTCTTTGAGTAGTTCACGAAACAGTCTGTCGCGCAAGTGTCTGGACGTAACGAATTTGCCTTCCCTGCCAGCAAACGGACTGTCGTTGACAGAAAAGTTCATTTCGATTGTAGGCTCGCCGATTTTTACAAAAGGCACAGGCTCGATTTTTTGAGTGGAGCAAACCGTGTTGCCGATAGTTATGTTTTCTATACCGCTGAAACACACAATATCGCCGACCATCGCCTTATCAACGGCAATGCGCTTCAATCCTTCAATTTGAAACAGCGTCACGATTTTGCTCTTATAAGGAGAAATCCCATGATAGTCGCACACCATGACTTCGTTGCTGACGTCAATCTCGCCGCGCTCGATTTTGCCTATGCCGATACGGCCGACGTAATCGTTGTAGTCGATAGCGGAAACAAGCAGTTGAAGTTCGCCTTTTTCGTCACCTTTGGGAGGATCGATATAATTTATGATTGTATCAAAAAGAACCTTTAAGTCACTACCGGGCTTATGGTAGTCAAGAGTTGCAGTGCCTGCTTTGCCGCTGCAATAAATGATTGGGCTCATCAGTTGTTCGTCGGTTGCATCAAGGTCAAGCAAAAGTTCCAAAACCTCGTCGGCTACCTTGTCTAACCTAGCGTCGGGACGATCCATTTTGTTGACGACAATAATTATTTTAAGCCCCAAGTCAAGGGCTTTTTGCACGACGAAACGAGTTTGAGGCATGGGTCCTTCCGCTGCGTCCACAAGCAACAGTACGCCGCTGACCATTTTTAATACTCGCTCCACTTCACCGGAAAAATCCGCGTGTCCGGGAGTGTCGATAACGTTGATTTTCACGTCGCCTAAGCGTATCGAGGTGTTTTTTGCAAGGATTGTTATCCCTCTTTCGCGCTCCAAATCACCGCTATCCATAACACAGGTTTCCACCTGCTGATTTTCACGGAAAGTGCCGGATTGGCGCAGCATAGCGTCCACGAGCGTAGTCTTGCCGTGGTCGACGTGCGCGATAATCGCAACGTTCCGCAAATCGTTTCTGACCATAAAATTACCTTCTATATGAAAAAATTATTACTCTGTACTTTACTATTTATTGCCTTTTTAACGGAGGTATAATATCACAAACGCGCGCTCTTTGGCAAACAAATTAGACTTATAAAAAGAGATTGCCAAAATTAACAAATGCGTATGCCGAAAAAATTCTATTATGTAATACTTTAAAAGGACTCACGATGGAAACCGTAAGCCCTTTTCAAAAGTTGCTTAAAATATTATTTGGAAGTATCTTGTTAATTTTGTTCTTTTATATCTGCTATCAACTCTAAGGTCATTTCTTCATCCTTAACAGTATTTTTCCAAGCAGGTCTGTTATGCGTAATGGTTACTAACCCACTGGTTGAAAACTTTTCATAAAAAATATATACATTATCCAAAAAACTTTCAGTTTTATTATCCAACTTTACCTTAGGCGCATTTATTATTGGATTGAGCCCTTTTGGAAACGCATCATAAACGGATGGAACAACAGGCCCATATTCCCAATGAAATATAGGATCAAAAAACAATGCTTCTCCATTCAGTTTAATTGAACTTTCTTGCGCAAGATATAATAATTTTTGAAGTTTTAACTGGGTTAAATATTCGCCTGTATCTAAAGAAGTCTTATGTGCACGATTAATAAACCAGTATGCAGTATCTATCGCAGAATATTTGCCAGTTTTAATAATTTTTGTGCTTCCGATAATATATTTCTCTGGCTTCTTTTGTTCTATTTCAAAATCGGTTTGAATATCAAGCCAATATTTTGCCGGCATACCCATTATCGGTTCTAATGCCAAAGCAAATTCCGTAGACATTTTTCTTTTTCCTTTGATAATCTCATTTACTACACTACGAGGAACTTTAATCTTTTCTGATAATTCCTTCTGGCTCATATTCATGGCTTTTAAATCATCCAATAACATAGCCCCTACGCTCACTACATAATTACTCATAATGGTTAGTCACCTCCACAATGCAAATTTCATCTTGCCCATAACCAGTATCTATTACTTCCACTTTAATGCATAATCTATAAGAATAATCTATGCTCAAACTATATATTTCTTTCTTGTCGCCTATCAAAACATGCATTCGATATTTTTTAAGCTTTGCTACTGTATTGAACATATCAACATGGGGTACAAATTTTAAATCTGTCAAAAGAATGGCAAGTCCATTAGCAACCTTTTCTCCGATGCGTTTTTTTGCCAGACTATAATCGCAACATAAATTTTCAATTCTCTTATTTTTGTAATGAATTATCATTCTCAGTTAGCAATTTGTATCCTTTGTTCGCATTTTTGCGAATTTATAATAACATTTACCAAATTATATGTCAATAATTTTTACTAATAATTTATTAAAATTTAAAAAGATTATATGCAACTCTCGCGTACAATGTTAAGTGCCTAGCGTGCGGTTGCGACATATGACAAAGGCAGTCGCCGAATAGCGCGCTTTGCTTGAAATAACGGGCGAGGAGTCCAGCAAATGCGTCCTAAAACGTGACTATCAGTTTTCTAAAGCCGCGGTTATTTGGATGAATAACGAGAAAGACAAGCAACCGCAGACCGACGCGTACTTATGCGTACGCGAGGGTTGCGGATGCGATGTCTGACAAAGTTAGTCGCCAAATAGTGAGCTTTACTTGAAATAACGAGCAAGGAGTCCAGCAAATGCGTCATCGCGCGTGTGCCCCACTCGTCTAAAGCCTCAATATTTGGATGAATAACGAGGAAGCAAAGGCTGAACGGACAGGAGCGTACCTTTCGTACGTGACTGCTCGCTCAGCCGAAGCTGACAAAGTTAGTCGCCAAATAGTGAGCTTTACTTGAAATAACGAGCAAGGAGT
>CAYJCS010000040.1:8178-10198 GCA_964368715.1 uncultured Bacteroidaceae bacterium
CCAGCGAATGCTTTACCGTGTCGGGCTTCGTCGCGTGCCATCTCGTGAACAGTGTCGTGAATTGCGTCA
The DNA here is from genome assembly GCA_964368715.1 of uncultured Bacteroidaceae bacterium. Taxonomy (GTDB): domain Bacteria; phylum Bacillota; class Clostridia; order Christensenellales; family CAG-917; genus RGIG4097. The sequence continues at coordinate 8,248 of CAYJCS010000040.1, forward strand.
AGATTGAGTTCTTTGGCGCGTTTTGCAAGGTCAAACTTACCTTGGGTTGCGCCGTTCTCGGCCATAACTCTTTTTTCAAGATTGATTTTGGTGCTGTCGGATATGACTTCACCAAGCAATTCCGCAAATTTTGCGGCGTGTTCCGCTTCTTCATGTGCCGCTTTTTCCCAATATAAGCCGATTTCGGGATAGCCTTCGCGGTGAGCGACGCGGCTCATTGCAAGATACATACCAACTTCGGTGCATTCACCTTCAAAATTGGCTCTTAGTCCTGCTTTTATATCTTCTGGGGCGTCTTTTGCAACGCCGACAACGTGTTCGGCAGCCCAAAACATATCAGTGCTTTCCTGCTTTTTAAATCTTGATCCGGGCACCTTGCATTGAGGGCAAAATTCCGGGGGGTTTGGTCCTTCATGAACGTATCCGCATACGGGGCAAATCCATTTTGTCATAGTTATATCTCCTTATAAATTTAAATTATTTCTTTTTATTTTTCTTTATAATTTTGCTTTATTTCGTCTGTGATTATATTAATCTTTTTTGGGGTAGACTCTTTCAAAGTCCACTGCGCCGTGTTTGCAAACCGGGCAAACAAAATCCGCGGGCAAAGGTCCTTTGTGGACGTATCCGCATATCTTGCAAACCCACACTTCTTCCTCTTCGGTTTGAACAACCGGTGTTGGCTTCGGCTTTACGTTCGAATGATAGTAGCCGTATGTCAGTGGCAACGCTTTAGTGGGCAACTCTTTTGCTGTTTGCACAGAGCAAACAAACATTGTGTGAGTGCCAAAGTCGACAGTGCTTTCAACTTTAAGATCGAAATAGCCCAAAATGCCATTTGCGGGGATTAACCTGCCAAAATCCGTGGTTAAAGTGTCGAATCCGGCAAACTTGTCCACATTTCTTCCGCTTTGCATCCCGAAGTTTTTGATAGTTGCAAACGTCGTTTCCTCACTCAAAAGCGCAACCGAACACTCACCGCTTTTTGCAATCATATCGTGGGTAAAATTCCCTTTGTTTAAAGTAACAGTGAGTCTTTCGGGGGTAGAGGTTTGCTGTGAAAGCGTGTTGATCATACAAGCATTGTTTTTGCCGTCAAAACTTGCCGACAGAACGTACAGTCCATAACTGATTTTGAATAACAGGCTCATAATATTCTCCTTTGTCGTTTAATTATTTTTGTTTATATCGCAGCGTTTTAGGCAGCATTTTTCACATATACCCTTAAAAATTATTTCCGCTTCGTGAATTATGTTGTGATTTTCTAGGGCGACTTCTTCAATGGTCTTTGTCTCGTCAATTTTTTCGTCGGTCACTTCACCGCACACCGTACACAAAAAATGCGCGTGGATTTTTGTGGTTTTGTCAAATCGGCTAGGCAAAGACGGCACTGTGATTTCTCTCACCTTACCCTCTTTAACAAGCGAATTTAGGCATCTGTACACGGTTGCAAGCCCAATGGTTGGCATTTTTTGTTTGGCTCGCTCAAAGATGGTTTCCGCAGTGGGGTGATCGCACGAAAAAAGCACCGTTTCGGTCACAAGTTCCTTTTGCGGCGTATTCCTTTTTGCCGTAACGGTTTTCTCAACTTCATTTTTATTTTTTATCGCATCCAAGACTTTTCTCCGTAACTGCTTCTTCCGTTTTTGCTTTTTATTGATAACGATTATCAATCTCAATCACATATTAAACTATAAAATTTACCTTGTCAAGGATTATTTTAAAAATTTTTTCATTTGTGTACAAATAATCTATTGACATATAAACAATAGCGATATAGTTTGATATCTTGATTTCCATCTTATTTTTCGCTTATTCTAGCGGGCGTCATCACCGCCAACTAAAAAACCCGCGCTTTTAAACTCGGGTTTCAAAACAATTTGTACAAAATTCTATAAAAGTGAAAAATTAGTTTGAGCGCGACCGCTTTCGGTCGCTTTTTGATTTTACA
>CAYJCS010000041.1:0-246 GCA_964368715.1 uncultured Bacteroidaceae bacterium
TTCGGGTGGGCTTTTATCCGCGCCCTGCGCGGATTTTCGCAACTTCGTAAGTTGCTAACGTCCGTTTATAATCACGCTTGCGCAGAGTGAATTTGCAACTTCGTATTGAGTGAGTGCTTGCTCACTCTCTCTCGGGATTATTTGGAACTTCGTAATGAGTTAGTGCGTGCAAATGACGTAAAAAACCGTGATATTTAGATGCATAACGAGAAAGGCACCCCCAAGACGAACAGGAGCGTACTTTGC
>CAYJCS010000041.1:346-10179 GCA_964368715.1 uncultured Bacteroidaceae bacterium
AAACCGCGCTATTTAGATGCATAACGAGAAAGGCACCCCCAAGACGAACAGGAGCGTACTTTGCGTACGTGACTGCTGAGTGTGGAGAGGTATGACAAAGTTAATCGCTAAATAGTGACATTTTATAAAACCGCGCTATTTAGATGCATAACGAGAAAGGCACCCCCAAGACGAACAGGAGCATACTTGAGCGTATGTGACTGCTTGGATTGGGGATGCCTGACAAAGTTAGGCGCCAAATAGCACGGTTTTACAGATTGAAGGGAGTGACCTGGTAGACGTAATAGTTCAACCAATTATAGAATAATAAGTTCGCCGTTGACTTCCACTTCATATCGACAACACGCAGTTTTTCGTCCACAAAATAATTGGCGGGGGCTTTGATTTCCAAGCCTTTGTTTAGGTCTCGTTCATACTCCGTCAGCAGAGTGAAACGGTCGTATTCGGCGTGGCCTGTAAAAAAGAAATTGCGGTTGTCGGAAGTTTTTGCAATGGCTATGCCTGCCTCCGGTGACATCGCAAGAATGCTGACGTCGCCTTTGCGGCGCAACGCTTCTTCATCGATTGCGGTATGGCGCGAATGAGGAATATAAAAAGTGTCGTCCATTCCCTTTAAAAGCATATCGTTCTCTACTACTGCGTTGGTGGCGAAAACTCCGAAAAGTTTTTCTTTCAGGTCCACTTTTTGTATGCCGAATTTGTGATACAAAGCCGCTTGTGCGCCCCAGCAGATATAAATCGTGCTTGTGACGTTCTTCTCGGCAAAGTCGATGATTTCGGTCAGTTCGTCCCAGTATAAAACGTCCTCGAAAGGTATGGTTTCAACAGGTGCCCCTGTGACTATCATGCCGTCAAACTTCTTTTGCTTTGCCTGTTCAAAGGTGCAATAGAACTTTTGCATATGGTCAACCGACACGTGCGTACTGCGATAACTTGCCGTGTTTATAAGAGTGATGTTTACCTGCAAAGGAGTGTTGCCAAGCAAACGCATAAGCTGCGTTTCGGTGACTTCTTTGGTGGGCATAAGGTTCAGGATTGCCACTTCGAGCGGGCGGATATCCTGCGTGCCTGCGCGTGCGCTGTCCATAACGAAAATCTTTTCGTTTGTGAGTATGGTGTGCGCCGGTAACTCTTTGGGTATGACTATTGGCATAATTATATTTTGTCCTGATAGGACATCTCCGTTGTATTAAGATTAAATTGCTTCAAAAGCGTGTTTCAGGTCTTCGATAAGGTCTTCCGCGTTTTCAATTCCGCAAGAAAGACGAATAAGGTCGGGCGATACGCCTGCGGCGTACAATTCCTCGTCGCTCATCTGACGGTGCGTTGCGCTTGCAGGATGCAGACAGCATGAGCGTGCGTCGGCAACGTGCGTTTCAATGGCGATGATTTTCAACTCGTGCATAAACTTTTCCGCCGCGTCTCTGCCACCGACCACACCGAAACTGACAACACCGCAACTGCCGTTTGGCAAATACTTCTTTGCAAGATTATAATACTTGTCGCCTTCAAGGGAGGGCTGAACAACCCAAGTGCATTTCGGTTCGGATTTAAGATACTTTGCAACCGCCAAGCCGTTTTCGCAGTGGCGTTTGACTCTGACGTGCAGACTTTCAAGCCCCAAATTGAGATAGAATGCGTTTTGCGGCGACTGTATGGAACCAAAATCTCTCATAAGGTGAGTTGTCGCTTTGGTGATAAATGCTCCTGCTTTGCCAAAATGTTCCGCATAGACAACACCGTGATAACTTGCGTCGGGCGTGGTAAGACCGGGGAATTTGTCCGCGTGTGCCATCCAGTCGAAATTGCCGCTGTCGACGATTGCTCCGCCGACGGCCGCGCCGTGTCCGTCCATATATTTGGTGGTGGAATGAGTGACTATGTCTGCACCCCATTCAATCGGACGGCAATTTACGGGAGTGGCGAATGTGTTGTCGATGATAAACGGAACGCCGTGACGGTGCGCCGCTTTGACAAATTTTTCTATGTCGATAACTGCAAGCGCGGGATTTGCGATTGTTTCACCAAAAACCGCTTTGGTATTTGGGCGGAATGCCGCTTCCAATTCCTCGTCGGAACAGTCGGGCGAAACAAAGGTGAAATCTATGCCCATTTTTTTCATCGTTACGGCAAAAAGGTTGTAGGTTCCGCCGTAGATGGTGGACGAAGATACGATATGATCGCCGCACGTTGCGATATTGAATATGGCAAAAAAGTTTGCCGCTTGACCTGAGGAGGTGAGCATACCTGCCGTGCCGCCTTCCATCTGTGCGATTTTTGCCGCTACGTAGTCGTTTGTCGGGTTTTGAAGTCTGGTATAAAAATAGCCCGCCGCTTCAAGGTCGAACAACTTTGCCATATCGGCACTGGTGTCATACTTAAAGGTGGTGCTTTGAATTATTGGAATCTGTCTTGGCTCGCCGTTAGAGGGCGTGTAGCCTCCTTGTACGCAAATCGTTTCAATACGTTTTTTGCTCATTGTGTTCTCCTTTTGACCCTTTATCTTGCGTTGTATTCTTTTTTTACGCGGTCAAGCTTTCTGTCCTCTTCTCTGCGCTTTATCGTCTCTCTCTTATCGTGACCTTCCTTGCCTTTGCAAAGGCCCAATTCCACTTTGACAAGTTCGTCCGAAAAATAGAGTTTGAGAGGAATAAGTGTGTAGCCTTTTTGGTCGACTTTTGCTTTAAGTTTGCGGATTTCCGATTTGTGGAGCAATAGCTTCCGCTGCCTTTTGCTGTCTACGTTGTTATAACTGCCCTGTTTATAAGACGCTATATGCGCGTTCATCATAAGAACTTCACCGTTTTTTATTATGGCAAAACTGTCACGTAAGTTTACCGCGCCGGCTCTAACCGACTTGACCTCGCAACCGACAAGCGCAATACCCGCCTCGTAAGTGTCCTCCACGAAATAATCGTGGTAGGCTTTTTTATTTAAAGCAATTATTTTCATTTAGCGCGACGACCTTTTATTTGTCACTTTGTCTAGTTCTTTGGTTGTTGGGTTAATCCTTTGGTGCGGATATAAGTCTAGTTTATAATTATAGTATAGATTACCATAGTCTTCAAGCATTTTTGTCCGAGAATAAAAAAACGGCTCCGAATAAGTCGGAGCCGTCACATTTTGGTTGGTTTAGTCGCCTATCGTGCCAACAACAAAGCAGATTATCGCGCATACGATGATGAACGCGAACAGAGCGAAAGTGACTTTTTTGAGAAGGCCTTCTTTGCCCTTTTCCTTGTTTTTGCCGTAATAGGTATCCGAAGCACCCGTGATAACTCCGACGTTGTCGCTTGTGCCTTTTTGCATCAATACGATGACGATCATTGCGATTGCCGAAATGACCATCAAAATCATAAATGCCGTTGTGACCGCTTGTCTTGTCGCATAAGGAATGGACGTAACGCCCGTGGTTGCGGCAAGAAGTGCGTAACTGAATGTATCCAGCATTTTTTTACCTCCGTAAAAATCAACTCTGTGATTTTAGCATAGCGCGCGCGTTTTGGCAAGCGTTTTAAGCAATTTCTATTTTGCTTTGAGAACCTAATTTAAAGCCGCGCACATGAGTTTGGAACGTGCCGGTTAAATTCACAACACTCTTTCGACCTATGCGGCATATATTAAAACCGACGGAGGCTAAATAATGACATATAACAACTTCTCAAGCGACCTGCCGTATCCTGAAGTCGAGGTAACAAAAAACCTTGCCGACAGCAAACTGCTGATGCCTAATTATGCAGGTGCAGCCGGCGAATTGACGGCGATCACTACCTACAGTTTTCAAAGTTTTATTTCGTTGAAAGATCCGGAACTTGTAATGATTATGGAAGAGATTTCCCTGTCGGAAATGCACCATTTTGAACTTCTGGGCACAACGATTTTCAAACTTGGCGGCTATCCCGTTATGGGCGGGCGCACCTATTGGAACGGTGGATTTGTCAACTATACGATTGATCCCAAAAAGTTTTTGCAGCAGAATATTATGGCCGAAGAAACGGCGATTCTGAATTACGAAAGAACGATTTTAAATCTCAGTCAAGAGAGTTTAAAATTGCTTTTGGAGCGAATTATCCTTGATGAAGAAATACATATAAAGATTTTCAAGGACTTGCTTGCAGGAGAATACGGCAACTAAAATTGTTTAATAATCGCGCTTTAACTGCACGTTTATAAGATGCTTTTTGCAAGTGCCAAAATACAAGGTAGGGCGCGGTCAAACTGCGCCCCGACTTTGAAATATTCGTTATCGCCAAGACCGTAGGGGTCGGCGACTTCTTCGTTTAACAACTTTTTATCGGAAAGCGAGAAGACTTTTCCATCACAACCAAAGTGCTCAATAACTTTATCTTTTAATGCTTCGGTCATTGTTATCACAAGATCGCTTGACGACACAAGTTGTTGCGTTATAAGTTTGCTCAAATGATTTTTTGGAGAAATGCCGCGCGCTATCAATACTTTTAGGCTGCCTTCGGACATATATTTAGTGTGATTTAGTAGCCCTGCGCTGTCGGTATCGCAATCAAAACCTTGACTTTGAGCGTACGAAGAAAACATCTGCTCAAGCAGCGGACTTCTGCAAATATTTCCTGTACATACAAAAAGGATTTTCATTTTTATACCGTTTTTCCGCCCGCCGCCTTATTGACGCGGTTCATAACGGAAATCTCAATCCCGCTTCCGTTCAACTGCTCGACGATTATGTTTGTGAATTCATCTTCTGCATGTCTTAACGCGGCGTAGATATTTCTTGCGTAGTCGTCGGAGGTGACGCCAAGGTCGATTATGTTTCTATCCTTTGTAATGTCACGGTGTACGTCGCGCATAACAAGAACGGGTTTACCGCCGTCCTTTTCAATTTTGTCGTATCCGGCAATAGCGTGCTCGACGTTTAATGCCACAACTGTGTCAACTTTCGGCGCGTAATGGGTATATTTCATCCCGGGTGATTTGGCAATTTTTATGACACCGCAATTTTGGCTTACGTCGCCTAAAACTTCCAGAAGCATTTCGGCGGTTATTGCGCCGGGTCTAAGTATCGTCGGCGTATCGGTTGTCAAATCCAGCACCGTGCTTTCTATACCAACCCTACACGGGCCGCCGTCTAAAATTAGTGGAACAAGTCCGTCCAAATCGTCCAAAACGTGTTTAGCGGTGGTTGGAGAAACGTGTTTGCTGCGGTTTGCGGACGGCGCGGCAATGACGGATGAGCGTTCAATAAGTTGGTGTGCAACCGGATTGTCGGGCATACGAATTGCAACGGTGTCGCCGCCTGCGGTGACAACAAATGGTATTTTTTCGCTTTTTTTTAAAATTATGGAAATAGGCCCGGGCATAAAGCGCTTTGCAAGAGCATAAAACTCCGTCGGAACATCCTTTGCTATGTCGGCAACTTGGTCAAGCGACGAAATATGAACAATAAGTGGATTGTCTTGCGGCCTGCCTTTTGCGATAAAAATCTTTTTCACCGCTTCGGCGTTGTATGCGTCCGCGCCCAAACCGTAGACGGTTTCTGTGGGGAAAACAACCAATTCGCCGCTTTTTATGAGTTCAACCGCTTTGTCAAGTCCTTGTTCTATTGAAAGTACCTGCGTTTTCATACAAGCCTGTAAATCGTAAAAGTGTCTGTGTCGCTGAATTTTGCAAAGACAAATACGTCGGTCGGACTGTTTGTCGGAGCATAAAGTGTGCTGCCGGTGACCATAGTCGCAGGAAGTACTACGTTTTTGCTGACGTCTGCGTTGAGATTTTTTATGCCGTACGTTGTCTTGTTCTCGGAATCCGTAACGGTAAACATATAGCAACCGACCTTGTATATGGGTGTGCCGGTGCTGTTTTTGGTTATATCTCCGAGTGCGACGCTGTAATCGCTCATCTGCGTAATTTCCACTCCGTCAAGTGAGAGCAGCACCCTCACCGTATTGGCACCGTCCTTTCTTTCGGCTATTGTATAGTAGCCCATAAAAGGATCGATTTTTGTGTAATTGAAAGGTATAACTATTTCGCCTTTAACATTGAAACCGCCGTAAACCGTGTCCCCGTCGGTGTCAAGCGCAGTGGCGATTATCATACCGTTGTTCAGACCTGCCGTGGTGATAGTATAGGTGTCGTTTTCGGCAAGGATTTTGCCGGATTTATCGTAGATGCGGAGCATACTAGGCAACACCGACACAACGCCGTAGCCGTCGGTGAAAATCAACGCAAGGTCATAAAATGCCACTTCAGAAACTTCGGTTACCGACTTTGACGTAATGCCAAAGTTGCCTGAAAGGGAGAGCACGACGTTCAAATTGCCATCCAAAATAAACTGGTCGTAATATCCATTTTTATCGCTGTCAACGGTTATGCAGTACGTTGCGTAAAAGTAACCCGATTGCAAAAAACTGGACGTCGATATGCCGTTACGCGTGCTGTCATAATAGTTGTTTGCAAGGTTCAAAAAGTATTTATCGGAGTTGTAAACCGAAATAGAGTCTGCGTCGGCATCATAAATATGGCGCGATACCTTCATATAGATTCCTTCGTAAAGATAGGTGTAATCCTCTTCGGCTTTGACCTGCCAATCCTCGTGAATGAAAAATCTGCCGTCACCCATATAGGTGATTTCGCTGTAATATTCGGTTTCGCCGTTATCTGAAACAGTACCGTATTCCGTGCCCGACATATTTTCGACCGCAGACGGCACGCCTGCCCTTATTTTGAATATTCGCGAAGTGTCTTTGCTGTCTTCAACTGTGCCTGTGACAACAACGTAGTCATTATCAAATCCGTCGATTTTGGTCAGCGTTGCGCCTACGTTTTTGACTCTGCACGCAACTTTGCCCGTTGAGACACGGTATATCGAAGTATAGGAAGAATCAGCGGATTTGTTGACATCATAGGTCGGCGACACGGCGATAAGTTCTTTTGAAAGAACGTTCACAACCTTTGTTAAATCAGTTTTTGTGAGTGTACCGCCGCTTCCCGTTGTAACTGTGCCTTGAACGTTTGCGCGTGCTATTTTCAGCCTGCCGTTTTTGTCGTACACGGATACACCGCCGTCTGCGCTTTGAATGACATACAGACCGAAATAAACTTTTACGGCGACGATTGCCGTCGATTCGGGGAACAGCAGTTCAGTATCGCCGCAACGCATCACAGACATATAGGTGCCGTTGGTGACGACAAAGGAATTCATTTCTTTAAGATATCCGCTGTCTGAATTCTTGTTGTAGTTTGCAGAAATCGCAGTAAAAACACTCCAACCCGACGGCAGAATCATTTCGGCCTTAACGCCGGTGAATTCGCCAACACTGTAGGTATTTTGATATATCGCCGTCAAATCGGTAACCGCCGACGGTTTATTTCTGTCTTTGTTGCATGCGGTAAGCGCAAATATAAAGCATACCACAATCAACATAGCCGCAATAATTTTGGCTGTTTTTTTCATACATACTCCACAAAATAATGACTGCTTATTTTCACACCAAGCAATTCATATACGATGTCTTTTAGTTCTAAATTGGCTTTTGTTTTCAAAGCCTTTGGTATATCTGTATGCTCGCCCGACAAAAACGCTCTGCTAACACCGTCGATAATAACAGACGTATAATCCGCGCAATGGCGGCACACAATGCCTCCGCTGCTCGTAAAGGCGCAGTCGCCTTCAAGTATGCATCCGCAAGACGAACAGAACTTTAAGTCCAAGTCGTAGCCGTTGTCGCTAAGTGCCGAGAGCAAAAAATCGGCAATGGCGTTCGGCGCGGGCACGTTTTCAAATGCCATTGATTTCAACGCCCCAACTGCGTGCATAAACAGCGAGGGCTGGCTTTCGGGAGAGAGTTTTTGAAGCATGTCTAATACAAGTGCGGCGGCGTAATAGTTTGCAAGATCTGCCGTAAGCGCGCCGAAACTCTCAATCTGCGTGCAATCAGTCACTATGTAACGATCCCCCCGTCCTGCAAGCATATATTCGCCAAAGTTCATAGGTTCGGCGGCATAGCGCAACTTTGCGTGAGGTTTTAAACAACTTTTTGCCGTGGCTGTAATTCTGCCCTCTTCGAGCGTGACGAGAGTCAAAATCATATCCGTTTCGTTGTACGGCACGGCACGTGTGACTATCGCTGTAACTTTTTTTTGTTCCATCAGCCTTTTAGATCCTTGACGTCGTAGCCCAATTCACGCATAAGGTAGGTGCTGTCGCGCCAATCGGGTTTGACTCTGACGTATAGCGTCAAAAACACCTTGCTGTCCGTCATTTCTTCAAGGTCTTCCCTTGCGGCTGTGGCGATTTTTTTGAGTGTTGCTCCGCCTTTGCCTATGACTATCGATTTGTGCGACTGTTTTTCGACGATGACGTCGGCGTCGATGTCGTATATCGGCTTATCTTCACGAAGTTCGAATTTGTTGATGTATATGCCGATTCCGTAAGGAATTTCTTTATCAAGAAGATACAGCGCTTTTTCTCTTATTGCCTCTGCCGCCATAAAGCGCATTGAGCTGTCGGTGAACATATCTTCGGGAAAGAGTTGATCGCCTTCGGGGAGTAATGCGATAAGTTCATCAAGCAAAGGCTCCAAATTTTGCTGTTTTTTTGCGCTGATAGGCACAATCGCTTTAACGTTTTGATGCGCCGTCAGTTTTTCCAAACAGTTAAGCATAGTCGGCCTTGTGACGCTGTCTTCTTTGTTTAAAGCGACAATTAGATTTCCGCCGTCGGCATTCTTTTCTATAAATTCATAGTCCTCTTTTTGAAGTCCTTCGGAGGCATCGACGACATACAGAATTCCTTCAACGTCCTTTAAACCCGCTTCGACGGATTTCATCATATATTCGCCCAGTTCGTTTTTGGTTTGGTGTATGCCGGGAGTGTCAATAAGCACTATCTGCCAATTCTCTCCGTCTTTTTCGCCGTTCACAATTCCTAAAATTTTATTGCGAGTGGTTTGCGGACGCCATGATACTATGGCGACTTTTTCGCCCACCAAAGAGTTGATGAGCGTCGACTTGCCTGCATTTGCAAGCCCTGCTATACATATAAATCCGGATTTCATATATCTCCTGTGTTTTTTAAACGCGATTTTGTTCAACGACTGTATATAAGCCTTTGGCGTTATGCTTTTCTACAGCGCGCTTTATGTTTATTCCCTATTTTTGCGCAATTTTGTTTTTGTCCGTAAAATTAAGTCTGTTTTACAATCCCACGGCTGCCATAATTTCACGCTGGTGCGCCGTCATTATCTCTTCGTCGGTTTTTTCAACGTGGTCAAAGCCGAGCAGATGCAACATACCGTGGCAAAACAAAAATCCCAGTTCGCGCTCGTAGGAGTGGCAATACTCTTCCGCTTGTTCCATAGCGCGTTTACGACATATCATTATGCTGCCGAGTGCAACTTTTCCGCCCACTTTATCGCAATCCGAAAAATCCGATTTCAACACGGGGAGTTCCCTTCTTTGAAGATAAGGAAAACTCAAAACGTCGGTGACTGAATCAACGCCGCGGTTTGTGCGGTTGAACAAACGTATTGTTTCCTCGTCCACAACCGCCAAATCAACGGTGAAAAAATCTTGTTGATTTAGGCAATCGAACAACTTTTTTTCCACTCTTCTGAGCAGTTTTTTTTCGCTTAAAGACAGTCCGTCAAATTCTATCATTTTTTCTTTTCGTAGGAAATGCGGCTGTGATGGACACTGGGCAACACTTCGGCTATTGTCTTTTTGATAAGCGCCAAATCTTTAAATGTTATTGGACATTCGTCAAATTGACCCGCATTCATTTTTTCTTGAACAAGGCTATCGATTTTTGCTTCAAATGCTTCTTTGGTTTCGGGCATATTTGCTCTCAGAGCTGCTTCGAC
>CAYJCS010000042.1:0-10053 GCA_964368715.1 uncultured Bacteroidaceae bacterium
GCGTTTTCGCATACTGCGGAATTTTTCTTCAATTTACCGAACAGCTTGGTTTTTGCGCCAGCGTACGAAACGGACATTTTCTCAATAGCGCCGCTTTTGTCAAGGTAATATACACCGATAACCGTCAGTGCAAACAGGCCGCCGCCGATTGCGAGCGTTGTCAAAACACTGAAACCGTAGGAAAGTCCTGTTTGTGTAATAAACCCGCTTATTAAGTATCCAAAGAAGCAGATTAGTGCAACCAAGGTCGCATAAGGCATTTGTGTTCTGACGTGATCAACGTGATTGCACTGCGCGCCTGAGGATGCGAGAATCGTCGTATCGGAGATAGGTGACACGTGGTCGCCGTAAACAGAGCCGGCGAGCACCGCTGACATTGCAAGGATAGACATAACGGAACTTGCCGTTCCGCTGCCGGTGATGTCGGTTACTGTCAGTGAGATTGGAATAAGAAGACCGAATGTGCCCCAGCTGGTGCCTGTTGCAAAGGAAACAAGAGCCGCAATCACGAACAATACTGCAGGAATGACGCCCATACCCATGCTTCCGGCGTCAATCGTGCGTTGCACGAATGCTTTTGCATTGAGAGTGCCATCGATAATCGGAGCACCGTAACCGCCGCCAAAAAGCTCTTCTGCGCCTTCGCCTTTTGCGCCCATAATTGCGGAAATTGTCCATGCGAATATAAGAATCAGTATTGCGGGGACCATTGATTTGAATCCTTTTGCAATGCTGTCCATACTGTCACGGAAATTGATCGCTTTTGTAATTCCGTAATATATCATCGTAAAGATGACGGTTATTGTGGAACCAATTGCTAGAGAACTGCCTGCGTCGCAGTTTGAGAAACTATCGATAAATTTGATGCTGGTGTCTGGAGTTGCGCCAAGTCTGCCCGCATCCCAATCAAAGAAGTAACCGGAATATATCATAGCTCCGACGCAAGTGAGAATAAGTACTATAATGGGAAGTATAAGATAAAGAACCTTTCCTTTTTGAGATATTTCGTCTTTGGAAATATCTTCGGTGGGAAGGTCGGTTTCGCCGCTTAAAAGATCGCCTTTTGCTGCGTTGATTTCGTTTTTCTTCATTTTGCCGAAATCAAATTTTTTGGCTATCATGAAAATAACCATAGCGATTGTCAAAAGGGCGTATAGATTGAGCGGTATTGTTTTGACAAAGAGCAAAAGTCCGCTTTCACCTTCGGGAGTAAATCCGGCAACAGCAGCCGCCCAGCTTGAAATTGGTGCAATAATGCAGATAGGCGCAGCAGTAGAATCTATGAGGTATGCCAGTTTTGCTCTGGACACACCGTATTTATCGGTGACTGGACGCATGACGTTTCCGACGGTGAGGCAATTGAAATAGTCGTCAACGAATATCAACGCACCAAGTCCGGCCGTTGCTCCAAGAGCGCCTCTTTTTGATTTGATTTTGGTAGCTGCCCAGTCGCCGTAGGCTTTTGTGCCGCCCGCTTTGCTCATCAAAATGACGAGTATGCCGAGCATAACCAGGAAAATCAAAATTCCGATATTGCCCCCGACGCTTTCGCCCATTTTTTCAAATGTTATGCCCAATGCGTAGATAGGGTTGCCTTCTGCAAGGAACATTGCACCTAGGAATATTCCTGCAAATAGGCTGAGATAAACTTGCTTCGTGGCAAGTGCCAAAACGATAGCCACGATAGCGGGCACGAATGCCCAAAAAGTTCCAACCATAATCTTCTCCTTGTTTTTTTATATTTCTTGTTGTTTACTCAAAAGAAAAAGCCGCAAAGCAAAGCGCGATGCGGCATAAAATCCGTAATCGATAGCGCTCCACTTTTGGTGACAGTGCAGGAGATATTTTCCCAAGCACCAAGAGAAGTTGCCGCAAACCCGACAAGAACTCTTTCGGCGTCCTTTCCTTTGCCGCCGCAGGTATTTGTCTGCACCCGCGGTTTGTCATAAAGGACGCACCTCTATCTTCTAAGCTAAAATAACACTCAAAAACATTACTGTAAAGCGTTTTTGACTTTTTCCTAAAATTTTCTAATATTAATTCATTTTTATTTTTGTAATGACTGCGTTGTGGTCTGAAGCAAAGTACGTTTCCGCTTCAGTAGGGACTTCGGCTTTTGGGTCGGGGAACGTTTTTTCGCTGACGCTGTAACTTGAAGAAACAAAGTCGCCTTTTGAAACAAAACAGAAATCTATTACGCTTTGCCTTCCAAGGTCTCCCCATGCATTGTAGGTCGGGACGTCTTCGGTGACGGTGGCTATTGACTTGGTGTCGTCGAAATATTCCGTAACCGTTTGATAGACCTCCGACTTTTCATTGGCGTTGAAATCGCCTGTTATAATAGTGGGTAAGTCTTGAAGTATTGCTCTTTCCATTATCAAATCCGCGCTGTTGACACGTGCCGTTTCCGAAACGTGGTCGAGGTGAGTGTTATAGTAGAGGAAACTTTTTCCCGTCCACTTGTCTTTAAGTTTGGCCCAACTGCAAATGCGCGTTGCGGCAGCGCCCCATTCATCCGCCAAAGACCTCTCATCGGGAGTTTCGGACAGCCAAAAATTACCGCTGTCTAAAAGTTCAAAACGCTCTGTTCTGAAAAATATAGAACTGCTTTCTCCAACGCCGTTTTCCTTGCCTGTTTCTCTGCAAATTCCAACGTGAGTGTAGCCTGTCAAATAGGCTTTGATTTCGGTACGCTGAAAACCCATGACTTCCTGCATACCGTAAAGGTCGGCATTTATAGTGTCTAGATGCTCTTCAAAATAAGGCTTTCTCAAATTCCAATCATCATTGTCGTTTACGTTCCCTAAAAGCATCCACAGCCTTATGTTGTAAGAACATACGGTTATGGTCTTATCTTCAGGGTAGACGGGATCGTTGGTTGTTGGCGTTGCATCTTCGTTGCATGCGGTCAAAGCAAGAGTGAAAGTGCAAAAAAGCAAAATGGTAATCAAAATATAGGCAAATCGTTTCATAATTCCCCCAAAAAACGCATAAGCATCAAAACAAATGATACTTCATACGCAAGGCTCAGTCAACACCGAAAATGTGCCAAATTCCCAAAATTTGTTTGACTTTACGTTGTCGGTGTGTATAATAAATATTACCGCAAAAACGAGGAGGTGAAATCAATGTCAACAGTCAAAGTCGGCGAAAACGAAAGTTTGGACAACGCTCTGCGTCGTTTCAAGAGAAAGTGCGCCCGTGACGGCATCATCGGTGACCTCCGCAAACGCGAAGCATACGAGAAGCCCAGCGTAAAACGCAAGAAGAAAGCAGAAGCAGCCAGAAAGCGCGCATATAAAAACTAATTTTAGTTTTATGCTTTCTACGCAGCAAAATCAGCCGTTTTTGCGAACCACCGAATTAGGCAGTTCGCATACGCGGGGGCATAGCTCAGTTGGTTAGAGCGCATGTTTCACATACATGAGGTCACAGGTTCGAGTCCTGTTGTCCCCACCAAAACAAAACAACCCACCAAACGGTGGGTTTTTTCGTCTTTTGGGGACAACAGGACTCACGCTTGTGCAATGAAAATTGCACAAGCGCACGGCAGTTGCCGTGAACCTGTGACAAGTCACAGCTGACGCTCGCTCCCGTGTGCAAGCCCACTCGCTCGCTACTACGCTCACTTTGTTCGCTACGAGTCCTTTTTTGGTGGAGGAGCCATTCGGCAGATAAAGGACGGTGATGCAAGCATCACCTGACCTGTTGTCCCCACCAAAACAAAACAACCCACCAAACGGTGGGCTTTTTCATTTATTGATGTGAACAACAGAATAAAAATTCTGAAGTAGGTCCTATTAAAAACGCAGTTTAATAGGCGGTTATTTGCGGATTATAATACGGTTGCCATCCGGGTCAAGCACAGAAGCGCAATCCTCTTTTTCAGAAACCAGTTTTCCGCCTGCGGACACAAAGTCATCGGCTGAGCTCTTTAAGCTTTCAGTAGTAAAACCAATAAGGTTTATGCCCAAACTGTCGGATTCGGCAACGGTCTGCCTGCCCTTAACGGAATAAGTAAAAATTTCAAAAGTCGGATAATCTTTTTCTAGTCCCGGCAAGAGAATATGTCTGCCCACAACGTTAACTTCCGGTACGCCGATTACGCCGGATTTGTATTTGCCCTGGTGGTCTTTCAATTTTCCATAGTCCGCTGCGCCAAGCACGGACTTATAATAGTCACACAGTTTCTGCCAATTTTCAGTGATAAAATTTACGTGAATAAATTTCAGGGAAGATTTTTTTTCTGGGTTTTCACTGCGGATGCTCCTGTCCGGCAAAAGTCCTAGTATGCTGGCGATTGTTTTGCCTGCTGAAGTGGCAACGCCGGGAAAGGGGACGTGGAATTCAACAATATTTCCCTCAGGGTCCTTCATATAAACGCAAGGCTGTTTTTCGGCATTGGCAAGGGTTGATTGAAAACTTCCACCGTATTTTAAAAAGCGTTTGACCGCGCCTCGTACGTCTGTGGTTTCGAAGCAGATATGCGCATATCCTGCATCGTTTATTTGTGCGTTTGAGCCTTTAAAAGCCGGCACGAAGCCAAAGGTTATGGCGTGTTCTTTATCATAACCGGGAGCGGTCAACACTCTGCCTTCACCGGGCAGCCATTGTTTTTCCGAAGACTTAGAAAATCCAAGAGTTTTGATATAAAAATCAGCAAGTGCTTCGGAGTTTTTTGCTCCGATTTGAACGTATGAAAAAAGTGTGTGTGTCATATATTTTCCTCGGTTTAATTATATAAAAAAGCCGCTGATTTGTCAATTTTTAATCATACTGTTGAAATTCCGAATAACGATTATTGTCGCTTTGGAACCTATATTAGGTTTTAAACGTCACAGCTGACGCTCGCTCCCGTGTGCAAGCCCACTCGCTCGCTACTACGCTCACTTTGTTCGCTACGTGGGCCTTTTATACTCACCAAATATCTGTCATTGACAAATCACTTTGCGACACTGTATAATTTTTTAAATAACTAGCGCATTTATTGTAAAAATATGGGTATGCGGATATTCGAACTTAATTTGTTTAATTATTAAAATTGTGTCATACGCGTCTATCTTTTAATATGGTGTTGGAGTTGTTATAAGGGGGGGGAAGGTTTTATGGGAGAGACTAGCCTGAAACAGGGGAGCGAATGTAAAGGTTTGAAAGTTGTCAAGGTTTTGCGGTCGTGCGTACACGACGGAAAGGGACTGAGAACAACAATTTTTTTCAGGGGATGCGGACTAAAATGCAAATGGTGCCAAAACCCCGAAGCGTTATCATTTGAACAAGACAAGAATATTGACGCTTTTTACACCGAAAAACAACTGCTGGAAGTTGTTGAACGGGATAAAAAGTTTTACGATGCTACGTCGGGCGGTGTAACGCTGTCCGGCGGCGAGCCGCTTTTGCAGCCCGCGGATGCTCTTATATCGCTACTTAAAAAACTCAAAAAAGACAATATTAATATTAACGTGGAAACAACGCTAAACGCACCTTGGAAAACCATCGAGGCCGTTTTACCGTATGTGGATTTATTTTTTGTCGATTTCAAGGCGATTGGAGATAACGACCTTCACAAAAAACTCACGGGAACGGATGATACGTTAATTTGTGAAAACTTTGATAAGTTGATATCCGCCGGCGCAAAGTTCCAAGTGCGAATGGTTATGGTGCCGTTGATGAATGATTCCGACGACAGCTTGATGAATGCCGTTTTATTTTTGAAAGAAAAAGGTGTCGACAAAATCGAACTGTTAAAATACCACAATATGTATGTGGAAAAAGCTCAAAAATTTCACCTTGACATCAAAGATTTGGGCATAACTCCCGAACAGGCCGCAGACTCGCTAAAGCACGGTTTGGAGTTTTTCCGCACCAACGGCATAGCCGCATTTAACGTTGATGCAGACACCGTCCGCCGCAAAACGGAATTTCCCGAAAGAATTGTGCGCCTACAAAACGCACAGCGTGAGGCGGGACGCGCCATAAGCATTGAAGTTTCCAAAATTAAAACAAGGTTTTACAAAAAGAACGGTTTTAGTGGCCCCGTACATATTCACCGCGCAAATCGCCTTAAAACCGTGCTTGAAAACAAGACCGTTAAAATTTGGCCCGACGAATTGCTTGTCGGAAACTTCTCCGAAAAGCGCGTGGGAGGGCAGGTTTGGGAGGAGCAATACGGCGTATTATTTATTTCCTTCCTTTATAAAGTCAACAGACAAACCCCCGTTTCTTTCAAAATATCCGCAAAGGAAAGATTGTACTTTTACGCGCACATCTTCCCGTATTGGTGGAAGAGGGGCTTGCTTGGTCGCGTAAATCCAAAACTTAGCAACTTTATTGCTATGCTTGGCAGAAGTTCCGAGATGATTGCCGGATTCCAAAACAATATGGCGGCGATAGCGCACTATATCCCCAATTACAAAAGAATTATGGAAATGGGTACAACGGGGCTTGTCGAACATATCAAGGAAATAGCCGCTGCGCACCCCGAAAACAACCAAGATTTTTATAAGGCAACGATAATTTCTCTGGAGGCACTTGGCGAATGGGGCTTACGCTATGCCGAGGAACTTAAAAAACAGGCCGCGATAGAAAAAGACGCCGTAAGAAAAGCAGAGTTGACAGAAATGGCACATATCTGCGAAAGGGTGCCAAAATATCCTGCAAGGACGTTTAAAGAAGCATTGCAGAGCCTTGTTTTCACCCAAATTGCATTGTGTCAGGAAGCGTATGAAAACGCAGTTTCTTTTGGGCGAATTGACCAAATTCTATATCCATATTACAAAAAGGACTTGGAAGAAGGGCGTATCACTTACGAGCAGGCACGCGAACTCATTATGGCTTTTGTCCTCAAAATGGACGAGGCAATTTTGGTCAACGACGGCGATAGTTTCCTCAACGTCGCAAAATTGTTTGAGACGCTGTCCACCGACCAAGCGCTGACCTACGGCGGCATAGACCGCGAAGGAAACGACGCGACAAACGATGTCACTTATATGCTTATAGACGCGTGCGAATTGCAACCGCTAGCCATAAACATGTGCGCGCGTATCAATAAGAACAGTCCGCAGAAATATCTCGACAGACTGGCCGAAATCTACATAAACGGCTGTCCTATGCCCGAAATGTTCAGCGACGAGGAATATTTGGATGCGGTTATGCGCCGTCACGTCACGACAATCGAAAACGCACGCGATTATCCAATCGTCGGTTGCGTTGAACCTTTGGCAAGCGACGACCATTTCGGCAACACGGACAGCGCGAATATGAACGTAGTTTTGCCTTTCTTGCAAGGTATGAAAGGGCATACTCACGAGTTGTGGAACTATACCAATCGCGTTTATTTTCAACATTTGATAACTCGCGTTTATGAGTATGTTTTCTACAAAAAAACTAAATGCCCATATTGCCGTTTGATGACAAAACACCGTAAGAACGTACTTGAGAAAAAGCGGGTGAAAAAGGGAATGTACATATACAATCCCGCGCAGAGCATGGATCAGTTGCTTGAGAGAATGCAGACAAGTTTAAACAAACTTGCCACCGAAGTCCTTACCGATCAGCAAAACATCGAAAAACAACTGGCAACATATTTCACCACCCCGCTTGCTTCGTCGCTTTATGAAGGGTGTTTGAGACGAGGCAAAGACGCCTATGAGGGCGGTTGTGATTACAACACCAGCGGCATACAGGCACTTGGTATCGTGGATGTGGCGGACAGTCTGTATTCTATTGAAGAATTGGTTTTCAAGCAAAAAAAATATACTATGCTTGAAATGATAGAGGCAATCGACTCAAACTTTAAAGGCGAGAAAAATCAGAAAATACTTGCAGATATTCTGGCGCTGCCCAAATTCGGCGACGACAGCAGTCGCGAGCCTGCAAAATGGGTTTCAAAGGTTATGGGAATGTACAAAGCCGCTCTTGACCAAGTGCCGTATAACGGCCCAAGAAACGCCTCATACACCCCCGGATATTACGCTCTCAACGTCAACGATCGCTACGGCCTAAAAACTCAGGCTTTGCCGTCGGGACGATTAGCGGGAGTGCCGCTAGCCAACAGCATTACCAACCATTACGGAATGGAAGAATCCGATTTGCTTTCATCGCTCAACGCAATAGGCGACGTAAATTACAAGGATTATGCCTGCAACGGCACAACCACCACTCTGCATATTGACAGCGCATTATTCCCGGGAGAAGAGGGTATCAAAAACCTTTCCGGCATTATTTATACCTTCCTCACCGAAGGCGGAATGCAGTTCCAACCAAACGTAATCAACCGCGATTTGCTTATTGACGCCTACAACAATCCCGAAAAATATAAATATCTTATGGTGCGTGTGGCAGGCTATTGCAGTTACTTCAACGAGTTGTCCGACGACCTTAAAAAAGTAATCATAAACCGCACCTGCTATTCGTTTTGATTGATTGACGCGAAATAGAAAACTCATAATCAGTAAATGTAAAAATAAAAACGCACCGCAATCGCGGTGCGTTCCTTTATGTTCTTCAAAGATTTGATTAAATGACATATTGTTTTTGCTTTTATTTCTTCACATACTGTGCGTCATATTTTTCCTGATAATAATTTGAGCGCACGCAATCGAAAGTGCCGTCGGATGCAACGGTGATAATTGTGCAACCTCGCTGAACCTGCTCGTTTGCAATTCCGGGATATGCAAGATAGTCAATGCTTAATCCGTAAGTCAAACGAATGCCTTTGTATTCAACGGAGAAACTGTTGTAATGATCGTGGCCGCAAAATATGCCTTGAAGACCTTTTTCAAGTCCTGTTTCAAAAAATTCGTCCTGTCCGTAGCCGCAGTATACGCGATAAGTACGCACCCCGTTTTTGGTTTTATCATTTTCGCCTTTGCCTTCTGGTCCACCCACGGTGTCATATATTATATTGAGGTTATCCGTATTAGGTCCAACTTCTGTATATTCCTTCCATGCATCGCGATACTCAACAAGCGGTATGTGCATAAATGCAAGGTTTTTGACAGGGGCGGCATTCGTGTCCAAAATGGCGTTATCCGTGTTGATTTTGTCGATTTCCGCGCTGTACCAGTCAACCTGACACTGGTGTAAGTTGTCATATTTCCACATCATACCAAAGATGTCGCCGTCGGTATAACTGTGGCTGTCCATAGTTACGATTGCCTGTGTCGTTAAACCCGCGGAGTTTTTGACTTTGATTAAAGAGTTGCCATAGCCCGCCTCTTCGCCGCTAAATCCTCTTTCAAACAAGCAATAGCGGAAATTTTGCGATTCGTAATATTTACAAATGTCCTCGCGTGAATAATAACTGTATGCTTCCGTATCGTGGTTGCCAAAAGTTAAAGTCCAGTACACTCCGAGTTTTTCCATAAGCGTAGCAAAAATTTTGGTTGCGCTCATATTGTTGAAGGTGCCTGCTTGAAAAGGCACCGGATAGGCCATATCGCCCGTGACTACAACAAGGTCGGGTTTTTCCGCCGTTACCATGGCTGCGACAGCGTTAAGCGCCCAAATATCATTATTGTGCGATGCAAAACCGCCGCCTATGTGAATGTCGGTCAACTGCAAAATTTTTAAATTGCCGTCGGTTGTGAAAGTATAATAGCCGTCCGCATCTTTTTGAGGAGTAAGCCGCTCGCCTTCGGCATACACTACGCTGTCAAAACTGTTTGAATATTCAATCAGATTTTTAGTGCCAATAAAATTTGTAAGAGTAAATACAGATATAACAACTATCAGCGTGCCAAAAACACTGCCGGTGATGATCCAATCTTTCAACAAACGTTTTTTGCGCTGTTCCGCAGTCATATCCTTGCGGCGCAGTTTTTTCCTGCGGTTGCCGTTTTTCTTATACCATTTCCGCTCTTCGGCTTCGGTTGTAGGCTCAAAAGGATACATAGGTTTTTCAGGTTCTTCGTATGGCTTATATCTAGACATGATAACCTCTCTTTTTATCACTCAATTGGGTGATAGGATTTTTTTATTTATTGATAATTTTTGCCCATATTTCAGTTTTTTTCTTTTCATGCAAAAAGGGAAAAATCAAGACATCTTCCCGAC
>CAYJCS010000043.1:0-10043 GCA_964368715.1 uncultured Bacteroidaceae bacterium
CCATAAGACAATGCAACAGACGAGGAAAAGTTTGCACGCCTTTTCTTTCGGCAAAGGCAGCTATGTAGACAACAAGTCCGAATTTTGCGTATTCCGACGGTTGAACGGTGACAAAACCCAAGTTTAACCATCTTTTTGCGCCGTAAATTTCAATGCCTAATTTTGGCACGAATACCAAAGATAGAATCAAAATCGAAATAACGTAAAGTATTGGTGCGGCGCGTTTTAAATTGTTAAGGTCAAAAAAAGAGCAAAATGCCATAACTGCCACACCAAGCACAAGCGCAACCGCCTGCGTTTTTACGTAGTGAAAAGCGTCGCCTACTTGCAACTGCGCCGAGTAAGAAGAGGCCGAATATATAAACACCAGCCCCAAAAGCGAAAGCAAAATTGCCGAAATCGGCAACACCGCTACGTTTGCCCGCGAGGATATTTTCATAAATCTTTACGCTGGGAAAAGATATTGTCAAATGCCTTTCCCCTCTCGACGTAGTCGTGATAATGGTCAAAACTCTTCGATGCAGGCGAAAAATAAACGCTGTCGGCTTCGGTCTTTTTTGCCAAGTCGACGGCTTTATCCAACGCTTCTTCTAAATCGCAGGCGATTTCCAAATTGTCAAATCTCGCTCTGTTTGCCGCTTTTGAAATTTCTTCACAGTTTTCTCCAGATGCAACTGCACCGCTCACGTTTTTGGGCATCAATGAAAACAAAAAATCGAAATCTTCTCCTCGCTTTGCTCCTCCCAAAATAACCACGCATTTCCCACTTTCGCATTGAAGGGCTGCAAGCGTACTGTCGATATTTGTGGCTTTGCTGTCGTTATAGACGTCGATACCCTTGATCGTTCCAATTTTTTGACGCCTAAACTGCGGTCGCTTAAACGAAGACACAGCGGTTGCGATAGTGTATGGATTTATGCCTTTTATGCAGCCGACCGCAACTGCGGCAAGAGCGTTTTCCATCTCGCGGCCGCAAAAATCAACTTCGTCTATTGCCACGACAGGCGTACCTTTGAAACATAAAAAATCTGAAGATATGTACGCACCATCAACGGGAGCAGACAGGCTGAATGGCACTTTTTTTGCTTTCATCAGCGGGCATAAATCCCTTATCCTTTCATCGTCGGCGTTATAAACCACATAGTCGGTTTCGGTCTGCCGCAAAAATATATTGGATTTTGCCGCGGTATATTTTCTCATATTGCCGTGACGTTCCAAATGGTCGGGAGTGATGTTTAACATTACGGCGATATCGGGAGCAAAAGAAATTGCGCTTTCAAGTTGAAAACTCGACGCTTCTATAACGGCCGTTTCGGTTGCGTCCATTTTGTCGGCGTAGTCCGAAAACGGAACTCCTATATTGCCCACTGCGCGCGCAGATAAGTGAGCCGTATGCAAAATACTTTCAATCAAACTGACTGTTGTGGTCTTTCCGTTTGTGCCCGTCACGGCAATCTGTTCGCCAAGGCAAACTTGGGATGCAAGTTCCAACTCGCTTATAACGGGGACACCGTCCAAACGCGCGTCCAAAACGTAACTGTTCCCGCTTTTTACACCGGGACTTATTACGATTAAATCCGCATTAGCAAACACTCCCGGCGAAGATGTCGCATGTTCGGCGGCGGAGTTATCGTCAAAGATTATTGCCCTGCCCCCTCTTTCTCTTATCAGTCCGTAAGCGGCGAGTCCGCTGACTCCCGCTCCGTATACAACAACGTTCTTGCCGATTAAATTCATACCGCCCCCGCGAAAATCAAACTCAATGCGCCGCCTATCATAGTGATAAAAAAGTATAGCGCGTCAACTCTTGTTTCAGACCAACCGCTCATCTCCAAATGATGGTGAAACGGAGCCATTTTGAACACGCGCTTTTTTGTCGCTTTAAAAGAAAGCACTTGCAATATTACTGATATGCTGGACCATACGAACATTATGCCCGAAGTGAGAATAAACAGCGGCTGTCTTGCAAATACCGCCACGCAACAAGCCGCCGCGCCCAAGCCCAAAGAACCCGTGTCGCCCATCATGATTTTTGCAGGCGGAGAATTGAATATCAAATATCCCAAAAGTCCACCGCAAGCGGCAACGCTAGCCGCCGTCAAAGAAAAAAGTTGTTCGGAGTATGCGGCGTCGGTCTGCGAGTATTCAACATATGAAAAATACATAATTATTCCAAGCGACAAAAAATAGCCGACCGACGTCGTAGCGGCAAGCCCGTCCAGCCCGTCCGTCAAGTTTACGGAATTTGTCAATGCGATAAACAGGAACATAACGACGGGGATTATCCCCCAAGCAAAATTTAAGTCGGCGGCAAAAGGTATGTGTACGGCGGTGCCGATATACGGCGACGAATACACAAAATAGGCGGCTATGGCGCTGAGTCCCAACTGCCCGATAATTTTTTGATATGCTTTTAGCCCCATGTTCCGTTTGAACTTGATTTTGATAAAATCATCCAAAAATCCAAGAACCGCAAATCCGAAAATAAGACTTGCCGTGACAAGAGAAAACGGTGTGAATTCAATGAGCAAAATGACAATTATTGGCAGCAAGAATATGACGCCGCCTATCGTCGGTGTGCCACTTTTACCCTCGTGTTGAGTGACGTAGCCCAAAACACTCTGTCCGGCTTTCAGCCTTTTTAGCATGTCGATTGCCAGAGGAGCGAATGCGACGGACATTGCAGCCGCACCGATAAAATACAGGAGAAGCTTGACTTCGCCGCTCATTATCTGCCCCACCTTTTCGCAACGTCGAAATCACTGTACGGCAGTCTTTTCCCCCTGACTTCAAGATAGTCTTCGCCGCCTTTGCCGGCAATCACCAGAGTGTCGCCTTCCATCATTTCGCCGATTGCGAAAATTATCGCTTCGGTTCGGTCTACGATAGAGCGGTGGTTTTCGCCGGTAAAGCCTTCTTCAATGTCTTTTATTATGCTTTCCGGATTTTCATAACGCGGATTGTCCGATGTTGCAATGGCATAATCTGCGTATTTTTCCGCAACCGAGGCCATAATTTTCCGTTTGCCTCTGTCGCGGTCTCCGCCGCAGCCGAATACGACGATAAGTCTGGATTTTGTAATGCGCCTAGCGGTAATAAGCAAATTTTTAAGTCCTTCGGGAGTGTGCGCGTAATCAATGATAATCGCGCCTTTTTCGGCTTTTAAAACGCTGAATCTGCCTTTTACGCTTCTGACTCGACGAGCCGCCGTTGCCAATATTTCGCCTTTTATGTTAAACTCCTCGCACACCGAAAGCGCGGCAAGAAGATTGTAAACGTTGAATTCGCCGTACAGGTTTGAGCGCACGTCGACAAGATCGTCGTTGAGATTTGCCACAAATTTTACGCCGTCCAAATCGTCAGTTACGTCAACGGCGAAACAGTCCGCCGGGTTTTTAAGTCCGTAAGTTATATAAGGCGTTTTGCTTTTGTCGAGCCTTTTTATAAGTTCTCTGCCGTAGGCGTCGTCGACGTTTATGACTGCTTTTCTCACTCTTTCGGGCTGGAAATAGGACAATTTTGTTTCAGCATAGGTTTTGACGTCTTTGAAATAATCCAAGTGGTCGCGTCCGACGTTTGTAAATACGGCATAATCCGCGTGCATTCCGCAAAGTTTGTTCAGATATATTGCGTGTGCGCTGACTTCGCTTATTACCACTTCAATGCCTTTTACCTTCATTTTGAAGAGCAGTTCGTTAAATTCAAAGGGGTCGGGAGTGGTGAGACTGCAACTCACTTTTTCGCCCAAAATATAGTGACCGTCCGTGCCGATAAGTCCGGTTTTTATGCCCGCGTATGCGAGCATGGACGATATATAATGCGCAGTTGAAGTTTTGCCGTCCGTGCCCACGACCGCTATAAATATCATACCCTCCGCAGGAAGCGAAAACCAGTTTGACGATATGATTGCGTATGCGGCGCGTGCGTCATCGACAAGCACGTATTCAATATCCTTTTGCGGCTTCACCTCGGTCACGGCAACAAAACCGCAACTGATTTCACCAAGGTGATTGTTTCCGTCATCACGGCTGCCTTTCATGCAGATAAACATGTCGCCTTCGGTGACTTCATTTGAGTTTATTCTTATGTTTTTAACATCCTTTTGACGGTCAAAATTGCCGCCCAAAACGTTTATCCCTTCGAGTAGTTTATAAAGAGTCATAACTGCCCTCCGAATGTTGATACACTTATTTTAATAAGTGTAGCCGTCAAAATCAACGGCTAGGCGAAACTAGACAGGAACAGAAGATATAAGCCTAAATTCAACTAAAATCGCACTGCCGTTAAGCTGTGCGGCATTATTAATTCGTATGTAATTATCTATGCAATGCGCCTTTGTCAAATGACGGCGTATTCTTCGATGTTTTCGGGGTCAAAGGTCTTTTCTATATCTTTTGCGTTTAAATCGGGTGCAACGTTCAGATATGAGAATATTCCTCTGAATATATCGCCCACAAGCGGCGCGGCGACCAAGGAGCCGTAATATATGTATCCTTGCGGTTCGTCAACCATGAGTAATATCCCATAGGGCGCTTCCTCTTCCAAAGAAAATCCCAAAAACGAGGATATGTATTTGCCCTGCGCAACCGCTCCGTTAGCGTATTTTTGCGCGGTTCCGGTTTTTCCCGCCAAGTTATATCCGTTGACAGCCGCGCCTTTGCCGCTGCCGTCCGTAACCACTCGCGTCAACAGTTCCCTCATAGTCGCCGATGTTTTTTCGCTGATTATTCTTTCTGTTGTCTGCGGATAATCCGGATATACTCTTTTCCCCGTATAACTGTCCTCTATATAGTTTAGCAAATGCGGTGTCACTTTTATTCCTCCGTTGATTACCGCACTTGACGCTGCAAGCAGTCCGATTGGTGTTACGGCTATCGCTTGACCAAAACCGATACGCGCAAGATCTACAGTTTTGACGTCCTTCTGTGTTATGAGTATGCCCGAAGTTTCGCCTGTTAAATCAACTCCTGATTTTTTTGTAAGACCAAAATTTTTCAGATAACCGTAAAATCTGTCTGTGCCAAGCGCAAGAGCACTGTCCATAAAAACGCAGTTGCAACTTTGTTCCACTCCCATGCCAAAATCAATTGAACCGTGCCCTTTAGTTTTCCAACACCGTATTTTTTTGCCGTCCACAATTCTGGATCCTGCGCAGTAGAAATGTCTGTCCACAGTCATTGCGCCGCAGTCCAATGCCGAGGCAGCCGTAACGATTTTGAAAGTCGAGCCGGGTTCGAACACCGTTGAAACAAGTGTGCTTTTTGAGTGCAAAAACAGCGCTTGGAGATCATCACGAGGCACGTTGTTTAAATCAAAAGACGGATATTCCGAAAGAGCGGCAATCTCTCCGGTTTTATAGTTCATCACTATGCAAGCCGCTGCTTTAGGATTGTATACGGCAACCGCTTTTTGTATTGCTGCTGCCGCTAAAAGTTGGATTTTGACGTCTACGGTCGTCACCACGTTAAGCCCTGCTATCGCCGGTGAATAATAGTCGTTCCCTCCTGCAAGTTCCCTGCCGACAAGGTCGGTTTCGGTGCAAATCGCTCCGTCGATACCCGTCAAATATTTGTCATAGTAAGCCTCTATCCCCGTCTGACCGTTTCCGTCAAAACCGGTGAATCCAAGCACTTGGGTCATAAAATCGCCGTAGGGATAATAACGGTAGTTCTCTTCGGAATAATAAACACCGTCGGGATTTAAAGCGTAAATCGCGCTCAGTTGCTCTTTGGTAATTGCCCTTGCCACCGTGATTTCCGACGCGCTTTTGCCTATTTTTGTATAGACTTCCTCCTCGTCATATCCCAAAACGCCCGATATGATATTTGCCGTTTTGCGCCTGTCCGACACGGAATTGGGACGGACGTACAAGGTGTAGCGTGTGGCGGTTGACGCCAAAATTTCGCCGTTTTTGTCCTTGATATCACCGCGCGGCGCATCGACAGGCACGTCGCGCAGCCATTGAGAAAGTGCCTTTGTCTGCAACTCTTTGCCCTGCACTGCCATTACAAATGCAAGTTTACAAAATACCGCGACAAACAAAAAGACCGTCGCTATTAGGATAGCCGACAGTCTTTTCTTCGGATTATGAAAAAAGGTTTTTTGTTTATCTGATATTGTAACCCGCGTCATAACCGTATTGTATGACGTCGATTTCGGCGCTATTACTTTCAATCACTGTTGATGCGTACGCGCCAACGGATGATGTCGGGGTTACTGCGTCGCCTTTGTTGATGTCGCGTGCGTTGATAATTACGAGAACCGCCACCAAAACAATCACCGCAACGTATACCGCAAGCAAAATTTTACCTTTGGTGTTGAGCCTTGATTTTTTGGCACTTTGGCTTTTATATGCAGGTTTTACTGCCGAAAATTCGCTGGTGCGCTGGGCGGAAGAAGACGCTCTTTTTACAGGAGCTGCGGCTCTTTGTGCAAACGCGGTCGCAGACGGTGCAGACGTTGAAGACAGTTTCTCATAAAGTTCGTCGTCGCTTAGTCTGTCGTGGTCGTTGCGCGTAAATTCATAAAGATTTTGACGACGTTCAGCAGTTTGATAGGCAGGATTTGCATATGCTTGGTAATTTGCATAACCGTAATCCTGTTCAGCATTTTGTGCGATAGGTTCAGCTGCTCTTGCACCACGACGGTTTTGAACAACGTCGTAAATGTCGTAAGAGCCTGCTTGATATTCATTGCTGCGCGGCGCTACGTAAGGGCGCGATGCGGCATATTCTCTCTCCTGTTCGGGAGTGCGTGGGACCGAGTATTGACGCACGGTAAAATTTTGTCTTTCCTGTTGGTCGTAAGAAGGTTCTTGACTGCGTGTGCGTGAGGAAAAATCCTCGTAAGAAGGAAAACGCTCGATTGTTTCATCGTTAGCGGTTCTGGTATTTCTTCCAAGTAATTCATCTAATGTTATCGCCATAATCTTGCCCTCCCTCTTTTTATACTCTTTCCACTATTCTCAGTTTTGCGCTTTCCGCCCGGGGGTTTTCGGCGGTTTCACGCTCGCAAGGTATTATAGGTTTTTTTGTTATCAGTTCTACTTCTTTGACTTTACCGCATACGCACACGGGGAAGTCCGGCGGACAGATGCAATCAAGCGAAAGTTGTTTGAAAGCGTTTTTTACTATCCTGTCCTCAAGCGAATGGAAGGCTATAACCGCCATTCTGCCACCGATATTTAGCTTTCTCGCAAGTGCCGTAACCGCTTCTTCAAGTTCACTTAGTTCTCCGTTAACCTGAATTCTAATCGCCTGAAACGTGCGTTTTGCTGGGTGTCCGAATTTCCATCTGGTTGCGGCCGGATAACTCTCTTCCACGATTTTTGCCAGTTGCGTCGTTGTGGATATGGTCTGTTTTTCTCTCTTTTCGGCTATCCTTTCCGCTATTCGTTTTGCATGTTTTTCTTCGCCGTAGTCACTTAGAATCTGTGTCAGTTGCGCCACGCTGTATTCGTTCACGACGTTAAATGCCGTCAAATATTGGCTGCGGTCCATTCTCATGTCAAGCGGCGCGTCTTTTATATAACTGAAACCTCTTTCTGCGTTGTCCAGCTGATAGGAACTTACTCCCAAATCAAGCAAAACTCCGTCCAATCCGTTTATTCCCAGTTCGTTAAGAACCTGCGGCGCGTTTTTGAAGTCGTCTTTTATATATGTTATCTTTTCGCGGTAGGCTCTGAGCCTCTCCCCCGCCGCGAGGATTGCCTCCTCGTCACGGTCAAACGCTATCAGCCGTCCGCCTTCATTAAGCCTTTTTACGATTTCAAGCGAGTGTCCGCCGCCTCCCAGCGTGCCGTCCATATAGATGCCGTCGGGCTTAATGTTCAGCCCACTGAGGCACTCGTCAAGCAAAACGGGCGTGTGCTTGAATTCCATCTTACACTCCGTGCTTTTTAAGCTGTTCGAGCATCTTGTCGAGATTGTCGGGATTGAGAACGCTGAAGCGTTTGTCCCAAACTTCTGCCGCCCAAATTTCTAAATAGGTTCCTTTGCCCACGAAGACGATATCTTTCGTGATACCCGCGGCATCGCAGATTTCCTTGTTGAGTTTGACTCTGCCCTGGGGATCTTCACTCAGTTCGTCTCCGCTGCCGAGCAGTGCAGTAGCGGTGTCAATCGCATCGTCTCCGCCGTAAAATTTGTCCGTGTCCACCTTTTCGATAAGAGAGGCAAATCTTTCGTGAGGGATGACGTAAAAGCAACTCATTTTGTCGCCCACTTTCCTGCCCTGAACAATATAACAAGGGTCGCCCAGCGCCTCGCGGTACTTGGCGGGTATCCTCATTCTGTTCTTTTCGTCAAGTTGATGACGAACGTTTCCGAGCATGTATTTGAGCATAAGTATCCTCTTTTTATAGCATCACCTGTAGTCTACAATATATTTTGCCCACTGTCAACCCCTTTTTTTCATAATTTTTAGTGTCGATTTTAGATTTTTTTGATTTACTTGTTAACTATATTCGGATTTGCAAATTTATATTGTCTTCATAGGCTCCAAAGAACGAACAACCGCTCTGATTTTGCGGTGTCGGCTTCAAAATCTGCGCCTTTTCACAATCCTAAAAAACTACGCATATAGTGTCACAGACACATATAAGGAGGTTAAAAAGATGTCTTTTTTGAACAACAATAGCGCCGACAGATGTCCCGGGAACATCAGCGGCAACCCCATCAACGGCCTTTGCGAAAAAGTTTGCATTCAAGTGAAAAAGGTTTTCGACGCTTGTATGTCTCAACAGTCGCTTGAGAACACGTCCGTCACCCTAACCGGCTTGACTCCGCCAAACCCTACTCTGCCACTTACTTTTGTCAGCGGCACGTCCACGTCAAGCAAGGGCACAATCACCGCGCTTACCGTCACGCCAATACCCGACGATCACAGTCTGTCAAGAGTTCAAGCAACGGTCAGCATACCCGTACAAATCAATTACACAGACGCAAACGGCGTCGCAGGTTACGGAACGGGCACCGTAACGGTGGAATTGGACATTGTAATGTGCGTGCCAACAGGAAGCGTATTCCCTGTGGAATTAGCGGCCTTCGTAAATCTGACTTCACCAAACGGAACATTCCTCACCGGCAGCACGTTTTCAATTACTGCGTGCGTTACAATCGTACTCAAAGTGGAAGCCGAAGTCGATTTGCTCATTCCTTCCTACGGATATTGCAAAATCCCGCCATGCACACCTTACTCTCAAGAAGTATGTCAGGGAGTGTTCGACCTTCCGCTATTCCCCAGATAAGCGGCTCGTCGGTTAGCAACATTGGCTGTAAATTTAAAGAACAACAAAAAAAATTGCGACTACAAAGACAATAAAAGCCGCTTGAATAACAGATTGTCGTATAAGCAAAGTGAATTGCGAAGTACATTTTAAAGACACTGCACACGTAAAAAAGCGCGTGCAGTGTTTTTTATATCATTTTTACACAGTCAAATGAGGTTTGAATTTTGTTTCAATTTATTTTGCCTCGCGATGCAAAAAACACTCCCGCCTGACGCTATTTTTTTCTCTGACTGATTTTCTCGTTCAAAATCGGCATTTTATTACTGCAGGGAAAATTAAATGACGTTATTCGGAATTAAGACTTTAGCCTAGAAATATTATTTGGAATAATTCACTTGCTATAATTTGCTTGGGAACAACGTTTGTACAAAGATTTTTCCATTACGATTGATTTTAATCGGCGTTATTGGTATAATTCATTTATGAAACTTTTTGCAATCAGCGATTTGCATCTATCAAGCGTAAATCCCAAACCCATGGATATTTTCGGCGACGGCTGGCAAAACCATTTCGAAAAAATTTCAAAAGATTGGCTGGACAAAGTCGCCGACGGCGACGTCGTCGCGCTCGGCGGCGATATGTCTTGGGGGATTGACATTGATGAAGCTGCCCCTGATTTTTCACTAGTGGCGGCTCTGCCCGGCAAAAAAGTTGTAATAAAGGGCAACCACGATTATTATTGGAATTCACTTTCCAAAATGAAATTGTCTTTCCCCGCCTTTGATTTTGTGCAAAACAACTGCGTGAGGTATGA